>JAZFTY010000416.1:0-8226 GCA_036446935.1 Acidobacteriota bacterium
TACACCCCAACGGGACAAGTGTCCCTCCAACTCATGCTGGAGGGTCGTGAAGAGTTTGCGGCTGGGCGACCCACCCCAGAGGAAGCGAAGGCGGGTATTCTGAGTTATTTCGCCTATTTCGGCACTTTCTCAGTGAACGAATCGGAGGGTACCGTAATTCATCACAGGGAAGCCCACCTGATCCCTAACAGGATCACCGATGGGCCTCGCGTTTACCAGTTCTCGGGCAATCGTCTGAGGTTGACGACGCCTCCCATTATGAATGGGATTATTCAGACTCTGACCTGGGAACGCATCGAGTAGATCACAGCGATTCGAATTGCCTTTAACCCCCTCCAGGCGTAACCTCTAGGCACTCTGTTTACAGCTGGGAGGGGTCTATGGTCGGCAAGACCATCAGCCATTACAAGGTACTTGAGAAAATAGGCGGCGGTGGGATGGGTGTGGTCTACAAGGCTGAGGACACGCGCTTGGGCCGCAGTGTGGCCCTGAAGTTCCTGCCTGAGGAGTTTACCCAGAATCGTGAGGCATTGGAACGTTTCCAGAGAGAAGCCAGGGCGGCATCGTCGCTGAACCATCCCCACATCTGCGTCATTCACGACATCGGTGATCACGAAGGTCAGCCCTTCATCGTGATGGAGTACCTGGAAGGACAGACCCTCAAGCACCGCATCCAGGAAGGCTCGATGCGGACGGATGAGCTAGTGGATCTGGGGATTCAGATCGCCGATGCTCTGGATGCCGCTCACTCCAAAGGCATCGTCCACAGGGACATTAAACCTGCCAACATCTTTATCACCCAGAGAGGCGATGCCAAGGTGTTGGATTTTGGACTGGCCAAGCTGACCCAGGAGCAAACGGACGTGGATTCCAAGATGCCCACGGCCCAGGTGTCAGAGGAGGCTCTCACCAGTCCCGGTACTGCTATGGGGACCGTGGCCTATATGTCGCCTGAACAAGTGCGTGGAGAAGACCTGGATCGTCGCACAGATTTGTTCTCTTTCGGGGTCGTGCTCTACGAGATGGCCACCGGAAGTTTGCCCTTCAAAGGCAATACCACAGGGGTCGTCTTTGATGAGATCCTCAATAAACCTCCTACCGCACCTGTGCGGCTGAATCCAGAGTTGCCTGAAGAATTGGAGCGAATCACCAACAAGGCTCTGGAGAAAGATGCCAAGCTTCGGCACCAAACAGCTTCTGACTTGCGAAGTGATCTGATGCGGCTCAGGAGGGATAGTGACTCCGTGAGATCAGCAGTCAGGACAGCTGTACCCGCAACTACTTCCGCTAAACGACCCAACTACCTATGGCCGGTTGTAGTTGGGGGAGTCGTGGTCCTTGTCCTGGTGACTGTTGTCATGTTTTGGCCATCAGCTCCTGCGCCCTTCGCAGAGGTCATCGATTCCGTTGCTGTGCTTCCTTTTGAGAACCGGAGTGGTGATCCTGATTTGGAATACGTGAGTGATGGAATTGCAGAAGGCATCATCAACCGTCTTTCACAGGTGCCGAGTCTGAGTAAGGTCATGTCCAGTTCTACCGTCAGACGCTATAAGGGAAGAGAAGTGGATGCCCAGACGGTGGGACAGGAGATTAACGTCCGAGGCGTTGTGATGGGGAGCATGGTGCAGCTGGGAGAGAATATCCGAATCAATGTGGAACTGGTGGATGCAGAAAACAACGCCACTTTATGGGGCGACAGCTATACTCGGCCCCAATCAGAGCTTTATGAAATAGAAGAATATCTGAGCAGGGAAATCGCGGATGCCTTGGGAGTCCAGCTAACCGCCGAGCAGGGAGAGCGGCTGGCCAAACGGAACACGGAAAGTAGTGAGGCACACGACGCCTACCTCCAGGGCCGACATTATCTTCAGATCGGGACAAAGGAAGCAGGGGAAAGGGCCATTCAGTACTTCAACGAGGCGATTCAGAACGATCCGAACTACGCACTTGGCTATGCCGGGCTGTCAGACGCCCACCGAGCAATGAACAATAATTACTCTTCTCCCATGGAGACCATGCCTCCAGCCAGGGAAGCTGCCATCGCAGCATTGGAGGTGGACGATACTTTAGCGGAAGCGCATGTTTCCCTGGGAAATGTCCGATTTTGGTATGACTACGACTGGGTAGAGACTGAGGCTGAGTTCAAGCGTGCCCTAGAGCTCAGTCCCAGCTTACCCGAAGCTCACCTGGGTTACGCCCTCTATTTAGCCGCGATGCTGCGGGATGAAGAAGCCATTCGTGAGATCCAACAGGCCAGGGAATTGAACCCGTTTTCACCCAGCATCGCCGCTTTTACGGCGTTTGTGTTTACCGTTTTGCGTCACCACGGCCAAGCGATCGAATATGGTCTGGAGGCGATCGAAGCCCACCCCAACTTCTCGATGGGTTACAAATGGCTGGGGATGGCTTATAGAAACATCGGGCAATTGGATGAAGCCACAGCCCAGTTGCAGCGAGCCGTCGAGTTGGACCCCAATCCCCCGAATGTGCTTTTTCTCGGTGAAATGTATGCCTTATCGGGGGAAACATCCAAGGCACATGAGATGCTCGAGCAGCTTGATCAGCTACACGAGCGGGGACTTTACCATTGCCCCTACGAAAGAGCCCTAGTCTATATTGGGCTGGACGACAAAGACGAGGCGTTTGAATTGCTCGAACAAGCCTATTCGGAACGGGCCTATTGCATGCCCTGGCTGGGGTCCGATCAGGCCTTGGACCCTCTCCGCGACGACCCTCGCTTCCAGGACCTCCTGTTGCGGATGAACTTCCCACCTTAGCCCGCGCGAAGCGCGCTCCCCACCAGACCTCCGTGATATATAGGGCGTGGATCTATGAGGGGCCGAAAATGAAGGTCGAAGAAGTGAGGGAGGTCAGCGAGGAACTGGTGGAAGCCTTCGCTCGCCTAACTCCACAGCTGAGTCGTTCGTCGCCCCCTCCCGGAGAGCAGGAGCTGGAGCGGATTGTTCAATCGGATGCCACCCGCTTGCTGGTTGCGAAAGTGGAGGGTGCCATCGTCGGTAGCCTGACCCTGGCTTTGTTCTGGATTCCGACAGGTTTGCGGGCATGGATTGAGGACGTGGTGGTTGATGAGAGCGTTCGGGGGCAGGGAATTGGAGCAGCGCTGAATCAGGAAGCCTTGAAGTTGGATCGAGATCAGCGTTCCCGAACGGTGGTTTTAACTTCTCTCCCCAGTCGTGAAGCCGCCAACCGTCTTTATCAGCGCTTGGGGTTCAAGCAACGAGAAACCAACGTCTACCGCTATTCGTTCGACAGTTAAGGTTTCCCGGAGAGCCTATGAGAACCATGTTTATCTTGGTCTTGATTCTTGCCGCTCCATCCGTCGGGGCTCAAGAGAGTCAACTCTAAGTTGAACGGATCCGTTTACTTGGCGAGAGGATCGGGGCGCAACTGGAAGTGCACGACCTTGCTCGTGGTTCCTTTGCCGGTTTCCATGTGGAAGGGCCCTCGGGTGCTCACCGTCGCCCACACGCCCTTACCCTTCCAGCCGGTGCTCGGATCATCGATCCGGCCGTCCATCCACTTGGTGTAAAAGCCCAGCGGATAGGGCACGCGCATGATGACCCACTCCCCGTCCTTCAAGGCCAGCAGCCCTTCGGACGAATTGCCGGTATTAATCGGTACGTTTCTGCCCAGCCCCAAGGTGTCGAATTGATCCACCCACGTGTAGTAGCTGGCCTCGGCGCTGCCCGAATCCGTCAGGCCCTTGAGTTGCGGCAGCGGTTCCGGATAGAGGGTCCAGCCTTCGGGGCAGTGCTGCCCCGTAGCGGTTGGCCCATTGAGCGGTCCAGTGCACTTGCGGCGGTCGAAGCTGGCCATGTGCCCGCTGGCCAGGGGCGTCCAGACGACGCCGTTGCGGTCGATGTCCATGCCCCGAGGAGAGTACCCCTGCACGGGCGCCTCGGGGTTACCCCAGGGCAGCTCGTAGAGTTCCGTCAGTGCTGTGATCGGTGGATTTGGTCCCGGGTCCAGCCGCATGACCGCACCCGGGAAGCCCAAGGTAGATCCCCAGATCGACCCGTCTACGGGATTGAAGGCAACGCCGTAGTAGCGAGCGTTGATCCGTTTGTCCTTGGAGGGATCGAGCGGCTGATCAGGCTCCACATACTCGTCCCGTTTGCCGTTGCCGTTGGTGTCTAGAATGAGCGGCGTCCAACCCTGCGACTTCTCTTCGTCGCCGGTCTCGTCAAACATCTTCGTGTTCACCCAACCGATGACCGGGCCACCACCGCTCGTCCATAGAGTGTGATTGTCATCCTCGGCAAAGATCAGGTGGTGGGTGCTGAAGCACGTGCTAATGAGGGTGAACTGCTCGGTCTTAGGATCGTACACGGAGACGTGGCGGCGGGCGCTTTCGAGCGGGAATGCCTTCGCCGACGGATGCTCCGACCCCTCTTTGCAGAAGTCCGGATTCTCACTCGGGCGGACGGTCGAGGTGAGCCAGACCCGGCCCTTGTGATCGAGCATCGGATTGTGGGCGTTGGCCTGACTGGTCCAGATCGCTTCCTCCCCCCAGTAGGGTGATGGTTGTAGCGGTGCCCGTGCAGCAACCGGCGTGTCGGGATCGCGAACCGGTATCTTCACCTGGCTGGCCATGTGAGCCACCGGATCCAGGATGGGCATGTAATCCGCGCTGGCCTCGAGAGCTCCGTAAATCGGACCATGGGCGTTGACAGTGGGATTCCGCTTGTCGGTGGAAGCCTCATCGTGGAGATAGGCTTTCGGATCGGCCCAGTCCCACTGAGTGATGACGACGTTTCGCTCCAGGCCCTGGGGCCTCGGCGGTGCCGGCGGCAACTCCCCGGCGGTGATCCGCTCGGTCCAGTCCGCGAACATGGTCAAGGCCCGCTGCCGGCCCAGCGTGCCAAGGCCTCGAACCATATTGGCACCCGCTTGTCCGGACTGGATGCGCCGATCCCAGGCGGCCTCCAGGGAGTCGAATTCACCAAGTTCTACGGGAACCTCGCGGGTGGCCTTGTTTCCCAGTTGATGACAGGCCATACAGCCACCCGACTTCAGGCTCCTGATCCACTGGGCCTGACTTTTCATGTTGGGCGAGATGCCATTGCCCTGGGGACCTGTGCCCGGAAACTCGTCCTGGTCTGGCACCTGGATCAGGGAGAGCCAGTAGCCGGCAGGGTAGTATTGTGCGGCGGCCTGCGGGTCTGGGGCCTCAACTGCGGTCAGGTTGAGGATGTTGCCTGGCGCGGTTTGCACCTTAGGCGAATCCACCAGCCCGTAACCCCGCACCCATACGTCGTAGTTCGCTGCTGGAAGGTCGGGGACGACATATTGACCCTGATCGTCGGTGACCACGATCTTGACGAACTTGGTAGGCAAGTCAGTGGTTTCCGCGATGACCCAGACGCCCGCTTCCGGTCCCTCCTCTCCGGAAACCACTCCGCCCAGGTCGTCGTCGTCGATTTGGATCGCGTTATCGGTGAGTTGGCAGGCACTTATCGTGGCTAGCCAGAGGGTTAAAAACAAAGCGATACTGGCCTTCAGAAGGCCCCCGGTTTGGGTTTTCATGAGCTCCCCCCTCCTTCGAAATGTAGATAGGAATATTTCCCTAAGAGGATAAGCCTACAGGGAGTGGAAAGCAATGCGACGGGTTCGCATCTGGGATAGAGTGGCAGAGAACATGAAACCGATGGAACTGGCGCTAAAGTATATGGAGATCTTCTTCTGCGGGGAAGATATAGACGAGTTGAGTCACTTGTTCGCGGAGGACCTCACTTTCAGAGGCCCGCTTTACGAAACTAACTCGGCACAGGATTACATCAACTCCCTGAAGTCCGATCCTCCTCGAGGGTTCGCCTACGAGATCATCGGTTCCTTTGAAGACAGTTCTTCTGCCCGTCTCGTTTATCGATTTACCAAGCCTGGCGTATCCACCTTGATGGCACAACTCTTTGAGGTAAGGGACGATAAAATCAGCAAGATTGTACTCGTCTTCGATACCGGCGCATTGACCTAGTGTACGCCCTGGTCTTCTTGTTGTCGGGGAGGTTCTTTGGTAGAAGAGGAGAATCGATATGCTGAACCAACCGATGTTGCCATTGGCTTTTAGGGGCCCTCTTATGCGGGCGGCCCTTGTTCTTGGTCTTCTGGTGATCTGTTCCGGTCCTGCCCAAGGGCAGGAAGCCAACCACCAGGAGACCGAGTTGGGTGCCGTCAACTTCAATGCCTCCTGCTCGACCCAGGAATTCGATCATGCCTTGGCCTTTTTTCACCACATGCAGTACGAAGAGTCGCGGGCTGCATTCGAGCGGATCGTAGGGACCGATCCCGAGTGCGGGATGGCCCATTGGGGCATCGCCATGACACTCTTTCAGCCGTTGTGGCCGACGCGTCCCGGGCCGGAAGCACTCCGGCGTGGATGGGAAGAGGTCCAGAAGGCTCAGGATCTCGGCACCGGGAGCGATCGGGATGCCAACCTGCTGAGTGCAGCCGAGGCCTTCTTCCGCGATCCCGAAACGGCCGACTGGTGGACGCGTATCCGTAGCTGGAGCGAAGCCATGGACCGGGCCTACCGGGAGAGTCCGGAGGACATGGAGACGGCGGCGCTCTATGCGCTGTCGCAACTGGCGGCAGGGCAGGTGGCACCGAACCGATTGGCCTATCACAGTCGTGCTGCGGAGGTACTCCTGAGCCTCTACGAGCGCGAGCCAACTCACCCCGGGGCGATCCACTACACGATTCATGCCAACGACGTCGACACACGGGCGACCAAGTCACTGGAGGTGGTCCGGAGTTATGCTGAAATTGCGCCGGCGGTGCCCCATGCGCTTCACATGCCCACCCACATTTTTGTGCGCCTTGGGGAGTGGCCGGATGTGATCGATTGGAATCGCAAGGCCGCCGACGCCGCCTTGCGGTTCCCGGCCCCCGATGGAATCTCGAACCACTACGCTCATGCCCTCGACTATCTGGTCTATGCCTATTTGCAGCGAGGGGAGGACGCGCAAGCGCTTGCCGTTATCGAAGAAATCTCAGCGAAAGACGAACCTTTTCAGGGAACCTTCACCAGCGCATTCCATCTGGCCGCCATGCCGGCACGATACGCCGTGGAGCGCCGGGCCTGGAGCGAAGCCCTTGCGCTCACTCCCAGGACGCCGACATCCGTAAAATGGGAACGGTTCTGGTGGGCGGAGTCGGTCAGCTGGTTCGCCCGGGGTCTGGGAGCTGCACACACGGGTGATGTCAGCGAAGCGGAGAGGTCGGACCGTCGCATGGGCGAGTTGCGGAACGCGGCCAGGGCAGGAGGCGAAGAGGGTTTTGCCAACTACATCGAGATCGACCGCCTCCTTTTAGCTGCCTGGCGTGCTCACGTTGCAGGGGAGAGCCAGCTGGCACTGGACCTGATTGGTTCGGCTGTGCAGCTTGAATCAAGGACGCAAAAGCATCCGGTCACACCGGGAGCGCTCTGGCCGTCC
Source organism: Acidobacteriota bacterium (assembly GCA_036446935.1). Classification (GTDB taxonomy): domain Bacteria; phylum Acidobacteriota; class UBA6911; order RPQK01; family JADFOI01; genus JADFOI01. Next base: position 7,455 of record JAZFTY010000416.1, read on the forward strand.
CAGGAGGCGCTTGGCGATCTGCTGTTGGAACTGGGGCGTGCCGAGGAGGCGCTTTCTGCCTACGCAAGATCACTGGCTACCTGGCCGGCCCGATTCAACAGCATCCTGGGAGCCGCTCGTGCGGCCCGAGCAGCAAACCTTGAGGATCAGGCACAACACCACTATCGGCAGCTGTTAGAGGTCTCCTCGAGAAGGGACTCTCGCCGGCCCGCCTTAAAGGAGGCCCAGGAGTTTCTGCAAGCCAGATAAGACGTTCGATCTCCGAAATCTTCACTAGGAATCAATTTGCGATTACTTGCTCAGGCTAATCAAGCTGCGGTTGCTGTTCTTTTGATGAGTCCACTTCTTGCACAGGAGGCCGATCCTCCTTCTGTACAGGCGGTCCAGGTCAAACAGGAACCGGTTCTGGACGGTGTTCTCGATGAACCGGTCTGGAAGGAAGCCTCACCGGTTGGACAGTTTCGTCAACGCAACCCTCAAGAGGGAAACCCGGCCACGGAGCAGACCGAAGTGCGGATCATTTATACCGAAACGGCCATCTTTTTCGGGGTCACCTGTTATGACTCACAACCGGATCGGATCATCGCCACCCAGCGGGCCAGGGACGCCGACCTGGAGTTTGACGACAGCTTCACGATCCTACTGGACACCTTCCACAGCCATCGCAACGCCTTTTGGTTTGAGATGAACCCTCTGGGTGCTCGCTTTGATTCCTGGATTACGGATGAAGGGGGCCGAACCTCCCCCGAATGGGATGAACGCTGGGAGGTGG
>JAZFTY010000417.1:0-2541 GCA_036446935.1 Acidobacteriota bacterium
TGGGGACGCTAAGGTCTGGCTCAGATCAGGAATCTTGAGCAGGGGGAACAGGCAGCATGGTTGATATGGACATCAAGACCGACAAGACGTCGGACTTCATCATAAAAACGTTCACCTCGCACTTCTCGGACGCGAGCACAACCTTCCTGGCAGGGGTGTTTGCAAAAATCCAGGACTTGTTTGAAGGAAGGTATCCCGGCTACCAGGAAAGCGATACCGCCTATCATGACTTCGCTCACACTTGCAGGGCAGCAGTGACGGTTTCTCGCATCCTGGACGGGCACATCAAGAGCGGAAAAACACCGGATCTGGGCCGCCGCGATTTTGAGTTGGCCATTGCCGCTACTCTCCTCCATGACAGCGGCTTCATCAAAAAAAGTCACGACACTGCGGGAACAGGGGGAAAGTATACCCTCACTCATGTCAAACGAAGTGAGGAGTTTGCAGCAACCTTTCTCCCCGAGTTTGAGGTCAGCGCTGAAGAAATTCGTCTCATACAATTGATGATCGACTGTACCGGAGTGGCCGTGAACGTGGAATATCTTCCATTTAACAACGATCGGGACCGCTTTTTCGGTTGGGTGCTGGGCACTGGCGATATCCTTGGTCAGATGGCGGCTCCTGATTATCCCGAGAGCTTGTATGGGCTCTACCAGGAATTTGCAGAAGCTGCCGCCTACTCAAACGCGAACGGCAGCTGGATAGAGGACTACAGCAGTGCTGAGGATCTGATGAAGAAAACCCGTAACTTCTATGAAGGTTACGTTCAATGGATGCTCCAGACACAGTGGGGCGGAGTCCATGAGTCGCTCTCACACCACTTCGGCAATGGGAAAAACCCTTACCTTGAACGCATTGAGGTGAACATCGAAGATATCGAGCAGAGGGTTCGCACAGCCGAGAACTAATCGCAGACCGCTATCCAACAGCTTCTGTTTTCATCCTATTCAAATTCACACGAACACTCGATAGCGATGCCCCGTTTGACGCTGAGTGCCGCGGGACAATGGTCTTCATGCATGCCCAGGGCTCGCTCAACAATTTCGCGTTTCTCTTCCGGGACATCCTTGAGATGATAGCGAACCCGAATCCGTGTGATCACGGCCTTGCCCTCAACCTCCTCGATATCCCCTTCAACGTCGGCATAAAGCTGGCCCGAAGTGGCCGGGATTTCGCGTGCTTCCAGCACGCCGGCTAGTGTGCCCGTCAGTCAGCCCCCCACCCCAGCAACAATGTGATCTAGCGTGGACGGATGCTCCTCCTCCGACTCCACCCCGTAGAAGGCCTTGATACCTCCGTGCATCCCAAAAATGACGGGGTCCTTAAAGTCCTCGATGTAAGCACGTCGAATGGGTCGTTTGTCTTGATGAATTCGGACTTTTGAAGTGTGAATCAGCTTGCTCATCTCATCCTCCGCTTAAAAATTTCAGATCGTGGGTCTTTTCCAGTTGCGGCCTTCACACCACCAATAGTCCCGTCCCGTACATGATTCCCAGACCCAGGAAGAATCCCGAGACATTATAGGCGTTGCTGAAAATCGCTTCTTCCTTTCTGGTGAACAATACCATGAGTTGGTAAATAACCTGAAGGATAGCCCCCACACCAATGGCAAGAAAAAGGGTCGCCCAAAAGGCGGAATAGCTAAAGCCCCCAATCCAGGTTCCCAACACCGTGGGCACACCGGCGATAAGACCCAATGTCACCAGGCGGCTTATGGAAGGCTGATCTTTGGCAACGGGCGTGACGATTGCCAAGCCCTCGGTGATGTTGTGAAGCATGAAACCGACCACCAGAAAAGTCCCCAGAGCTATTTCTCCCAGGGCATAGGAGGCACCAATGGCCAGACCCTCCCCCAGGTTGTGAAGTCCGATACCTGAGGCGATCATCAAAGCAGTCCAGTGACGGCCTTCTGCACCTGCCTGATCCGAGGATCCCACCTTGAGGTCGGATAGATAGAACAAGAGGAGCACGGCCCCTAGAACACCGATGCCCACCAAGGCAATCCCCTGGAAGGCGCTAGGAACAGCTTCCGCAGTCTCAAACGCCTCATGAAGCATATCCACCGCCAGGAAAGCCAGCAGACCGATGGTGAGACTCAGGAAGAAGGAAAGCCACTTGGAACCCAACTCCCTCAAGAACGGGTACCAGAGCAGTCCCAGGAAAACGGGAATCACACCGGCATAGATGCCCAGTAAGGCAAAGGACCCAAAGTAGGTCCAGTCGGTCCGAGGGGATTGAACCGCCACCGCAATTTCGTGGCCGAAGGTGAGACCTGTGGAGGTCAAGATCACCACCTCGTGGGTGTCTCCTTCGACCCAGGGGTAAGGAATACTAATCCTCATTCGGCCCAGGCGGGGAATGGTCTTGTCCTCCGGATCGGTCGTATATTTCCAAAAGGCCTCATCCACCGTAATCTGAGCCACCGTGACCGGATCGGGTCCTCCATTGATCACATGCACAACCATCTGATCCGGTTCCGGTAGAACCACCCGTTCAATCGTCAGCTCCTCCACCGGTGGAAAAGCAGCCATAAAGACCCCC
>JAZFTY010000418.1:0-2856 GCA_036446935.1 Acidobacteriota bacterium
AAATCATGCCCTCTCAAAAAGTGACCCCCATCCGTGCACTCTTAATGCTTCTTCTTTCCCTGGTCTTGAGCCAGTGTTCCCCGGCTCCCCCGGATGTACTGGCCCCCGATAGGGTCTTGCACAACGGAAAGATCGTGACCGTGGATGGGGATTTCTCGATTGCCCAGGCTGTTGCCATTAAAGATGGGCACTTTCTGGCAGTCGGATCGAACAGCGAAATCCTCTCCCTGGCCGGGGCCGCCACGGAAATCCTTGACCTGGAAGGGAAAACCGTTTTGCCGGGACTTCACGATTCCCATATCCACCTGGCCCAGCGAGTGGCTGATCCTCCCGAACCTCTGATCGCAAAGTTCAGCCAGGCCCGATCGATCCAGGAGATTGTGGAGGTGGTGCGTCAGAAGGTAGAGGCCACCCCTCCCGGTCAATTGGTGTGGCTTCCGCGGGGACCCAGTGTGAACCGGATCGAGGAGAAGCGCTGGCCCACACGGCACGATCTGGACCCCGTCTCCTCGGATCATCCGGTCATTTTAACCTTCGCCGGGGACTACGTGAACGTCGCCAACAGCGTATTCTTGAAGGCGGCCCGGATCGATCGAAATGTTTACCAGCCTTACAAGGATGGGCTTTTCGGCGAGTTCAAAGTGGATGGCAGGGGAGACCCCACGGGAGTGGTGATTGGAAAGGGCGCCCATCGCATTCTGAGGGAGGGAAAATATCTGAACGTCTGGGCTGTGGACCAACTAGAGAAAAACATTGCCGAGGCGCTGGTCAGAGACATTGCCCCTGCCGGCATCACCAGCCTGTCGGACCCCTTAACGGCCACCAACAATGTTCCCACTCACCGCGCCTATAAGAGGCTGGCCATGCGCAAGGAGGGATTGCCTGCTCGCATCAACGCCATGATCCGGGTTCCCATACGGGGCCTTTCGGCCGAGGATTGCATTGCTCTCATGGACACTCTTCTGTTCGACTCGTCCTTCAGCAACGATTTTCTGCGGGTGGGGACCTTCAAGATGAGCCTGGATAAGGGAGTACCCGGGGGCAAGCCTTTTGTGGTGCCCAAGGAAACCATAAGAAAAGTGCTCATTGAAGCCCACCGGCGGGGATGGCAGCTCTATCTGCACATTACCACTCCCCAGAGCTTCGACTACGCTACCGAGGCGATCGAGGAAGCCTATCGACTCTATCCTCGAGAAGACGCCCGTCACATCTTTACCCACATCAACCAGCCCACCCAGGCCAACCTGGAGACCATGAAGCGTCTGGGAATCACTGCCGACTTACAGACCAGCTCGATTTATCTTGCCTCCGATGATGCCGAGGAGCAATACCGGGTTAATCCGGACAGACCCGATTTGGGCCCCAGGCCGGTGGCCACTTATCGCGATGCGGGCATTCCGGTGATCCTGAGCAGTGATCAGGCGCCGCTGGGTCCTTTGTTCAGCGTCCAGGAAGCGGTCACCCGGGTGCGCCGGTCAGGTAAGGTGTTTCGCCCCGAAGAGAGGATCACACTCGAGGAAGCCATCCGTGCAGTGACTGCCACCTCAGCCTGGGCCTTTTTTGAAGAGGACGTGAAGGGCTCTATCGAAGCCGGAAAATATGCGGATCTGGTGGTGCTGGGACGGGACATCCTCACCATCGATGCGTTGGAGATCAAGGACATTCCCATTTTGAGAACCATGACCCATGGGAAGTTTGTCTACGTCAATCCCGACCAGGATCCTCAACAGGAAGTCCCTTATCTTCGATACCCTGCCAGGACTCCCTATATCAACTGACATTCGAGTCGTGGGAAGTCTGCGGATCAATGCATGTAAAAGAAACAGGCAGGAATCGCTTCGATCGGAGCGATGGCACCCCCTAGGCCTCGCGCTCTGATGTCCTGGCCATCCAAGGACTGAGCCGTCAGTTTCAAATTCTCCAATAGAATCTCATGGTTGATGGCGATCTGTTCGGACATCTCAAAAGTGAGGTTGAGAAGCAGGCCTTGAGGAATCACGCTGGATGCGGAGATTTCCAGGCGCAGGATCTTGCGCTCCAGGTCTTGCGGCTCATCTGGCCCCGTTTCCGTTTCGGTCCCCGCTGAATCAGCAGACCCGACGAGTTGGGTTCTTACCTCGGCCCCGGCCGCCTCGGCACCACTACCCAGGGTCACTTCAACAAAAGAAATCAGCTCTGAAGGGTAGGCCACCTCAAGAGAAATTTTCGCAACTTGAGGCTCGTTTCGGGTGACCAGAATAACGGGAACGGACACCTGATCACCCGGCAGAAAGGAATCCATGATCATACCCAGGTCCACATTGACTCCAGGCTGTCCCTGCGAGAAGAGAAATACCAACATCAGCCCGGGTAACAGGGCCGCGAAGATCCACTTCATAGTGGTTCATTGTAGACTGCATCCCCCCCAAATGGGTAGAGCAGGCTAGCTCGCCTGTCCCAGGACCACAAAACTAATCCCTAGAACAACCATGGCAGCCCCCAGGACCATACGAAGAGTCACCCGTTCCAATCTCTGCAAAAAAAGGTGGGTAAAGGTCATGGCAATCAGCGGATAGGTGGCTACGATCGGTGAAGCCAGCATCACCGGCGCCCGGGCCAAAGCGGTATACATCAAGAAGATTCCAAAAGAGGAACAGACTCCTGCCATCGCCATCATGATCAGGGACCATCGGGGAGCTTTGAGATCGGTGCTCAGGTGAGGCACGGAGACGACAAAAAGAAACAGCATCCCAAAAAAGAGGGTGTAAGTGGCCGCTACCGGGGCGGGAGCCGAATGGGTGACGACGTGCCGAGCGACGGCATGGCCCGTTCCATAGGCAGCTGCCCCGGCCACCGCACAGAGGAGCCCTATAGCCA
>JAZFTY010000419.1:0-5226 GCA_036446935.1 Acidobacteriota bacterium
TTGATACGGCTACCAACAGTGGAGGAGCGGCCCTGAGCCGAAACGGGGAAGTGATCGCTTCACTGATGGTGAAGACTCCCCTTCAGTACGCAGAAAAAATACTTTACATGGTCGACTTTTTGCTGGATCAACACAAGCTCCAACTCGAGGAGATGGACTGCTTTGCGGTGGCCAACGGCCCAGGTTCCTTTACCGGCCTGCGCATCGGGATAGCTACCGTGAAGGGATTTTGCCAGGGCCTCAACAAACCCGGTGTCGGTATTTCGACACTCGAGGCACTCGCCTATCGTTTTCGCTGGACCCATTCTCGGGTGGCACCCATGATCGATGCCCGTCGCGATCAGATCTACGGAGCAATGTATAGGTTCAACGGATCCCAGATGGAGTTGGAACACAAGGAACAGGTGAGTTCTCCTGCACTATGGCTGCAGGAGATATCCGGGCAGGAGTGTGTGTTTGTGGGTGATGGCGCGCAGCTCTATAAGGAGACCATCGTGGCTGCCCATCCTGAAGCGCGGGTGTTGGAGACCGATAACCGGGTGCTGGAAACGCTTTGCCAGATTGCTTATCAGCGTTTTCAGGAGAGTCAAACCCAGTCCGCGCAGGAGCTCAAGGCCCATTACCTTAGACCCTCGGATGCGAAAGTAAGTTCCAAGTTCCAAGTTCCAGTTGAGAGATTAGGATATCCTGAAAGTTAAGAGACCGAGCTGGAGAAGTCAGAATCCAGAATTAAGATAGGTGTTCTGGAACTTGGAACTTGGAACTTGGAACGCGCGCGACACGCGCTCATCTGGAACTCTATGTCTGATCCTCAGCGCGCCAGAATGATCATCGCCACCCTCTTCGGAGTGTTGTTTCTGGCCACGGTTGACAATCAGCTTTTGATTCCGCTGCTTCCCACCCTGGGCCGCGAATTTGGTGTTTCCGTCCAGACCCTGGGCTGGCTCCTCAGTAGCTATGCCCTGGTAGCGGCTCTGTCCAGTCTGTTCCTGGGTCCGCTGTCAGACCGATTTGGGAGAGTCATCTTCCTTCGCTTAGGACTCGTGTTCTTTTGTTTCATAGCGCTTTCCACATATTTTTCTCAAGGATATTCTCAATTGTTTTGGTTCAGGGCAATGACCGGCCTAGCGGCCGGTGTGCTCTCTACATGCACGGCCAGTTTTGTAGGAGACTTTTTCCCTTATGAGCGGCGCGGGCGAATTATGGGAGTGATTCTGAGCTCTTACTTTGCGGCTTTGATTCTGGGGGTACCCCTGGCAGCGTGGGTGGCTCAGATATGGAACTGGAAAGGCATTTTTTTAGCTTCGTCACTCCTGGCCGTGCTTCTGTTCATTTGTACGCTTCTGTTCTTTCCAGAAGATAGATACTCTTCGGACCGATCGACCGGCGTACGATGGAGTGTTTATACTCGCCTCATCCTGCAGCGTGAGACGGCAGCGGCTGTAGCTGTTTCCTTCGGGGTTTCGGGGGCCACCCTTGCTGTTTTGACCTTTATTTCCGAATATCTGGATCAGAGCTTTGGAGTCTCACCCCTTCAGATTTCCTGGCTCTTTATGACGGCCGGGGTAGCGGCGGCAGTTGGGAGTCCGATCTCTGGATGGATCAGTGACCGATTCACCAAAAGAAGGGTCTTTTTAGTAGCCAATACCGCACTGGTTGTTCCTTTGCTGGCGCTCGACCGGGTGGGATGGGGGGTACCCCTGATTGGACTGTTTTTTGTCATCTCTCTTTGCATCTCATTCCGCCAGACTGCCCTTCACACCCTCCAAACCGAGCTTGTTCAAGGAGGCGAACGGGGGACCTTTCTGGCCCTGAGGAACGCCGGTTCCCAGTTCGGAATTTCCATTTCCGTTTTGGTGGCCGGAAATCTATACTCACAGGTAGGGTACCGGGGAGTCACCGTATGGGCGGCCCTACTCACGCTGTTCAGCAGTGCGATCCTCTATTTTCTCATCGAGGAACCGATGGAGAAACAGTGAAAAAGGTCATCATTCCAGCTTTGATCCTGGGCATTCTGGTCCTTCCGCTTTGGGGAGAGATCCCCTCGCCCGAAGAGTCGTTGGGGTTTCAGGTGGGAGCTGATCGGAAGCTGGCCGACTGGCAGCAGATCGTGAGCTATTTCAGGGAACTGGAACAGAACAGTGACCGGGTTGTGGTCCAGGAATTGGGGAGAACCACTCTAGACAACCCCTTAATTCTGGTGGTGATTTCACATCCCGATACCTTGGCTAACCTGGCAGGTTTTCAGAAAATTCAGGAGATACTGGCTGATCCCCGCAAAATTGAGGGAGATTTTCAGGGATTTATTGAACAGGGCAAAACCATCGTGCTGACGACCTGTGCCATTCATTCCACCGAGGTGGCGTCAGCTCAAATGTCCATGGAATTTGCCTATGATCTGGCACGGGGGAAAGATCCTGAAACGGAAGAAATCCTCAAAAACGTCATCTTTCTCCTGGTGCCCTCGCTGAATCCTGATGGCCTGAACCTGGTCAATCATTGGTACCGACAGACTTTGGGAACACCCGCTGAAGGGGAGTCTCCACCTCAACTTTACCATCCCTATGCGGGACACGATATCAACCGGGATTGGTACATGTTGACCCAGAAGGAAACACGATTGGCCGTTGAAAAAATCCACAATGTTTGGCATCCCCAGATTGTGGTCGACGTGCACGAGATGAGTGCCTATGGGGCCCGCATGTTCGTACCTCCTTTCATGGATCCTATCGATCCCAATGTGGATCCCATTTTGCAGGCCCAAATTGTCTCCCTCGGGGGAAGCCTGTTTTCAGCCTTTATCGCAGCCGGGAAGAAGGGAATTGTGACCCAGGCCATCTACGACGCCTACACGCCGGCTCGTGCCTATCAGCATTATCACGGAGGAGTCCGGATCCTTCTGGAGACGGCCAGGGTCCACCTGGCCACACCGATACACCTCAACAGAGGAGAGCTTCGGTCGGGAGACAACTATAACGTGCACCGGCCCAGTTGGAACTTTCCCGTTCCCTGGGAAGGAGGCGTGTGGCGGCTTCGCGACATCGTCGAATATCAGAAGATCGGTCTGAGAGCGGCCCTCCTTCATGGAGCCCGCCATCGGAAATCGTGGCTTGAGAATTTTTATCAGGTAGGGGTTGCAAATATCCAAAGAAGTCAGCCCTATGCCTTTGTCCTTCCTCCCGAGCAGCGCGACTCTCAGAGTCTGTATGATCTTCTGGAGGTCCTGGACTTTGGCAGGGTGGAAATCCAGCGTGCCCAAGAACCCTTCCAGGTTCAGTCATCCACAGTCGTATCTGCTCCTCTGGGGCTCCCCAACCGACAGGAATTTCCCGCAGGCAGCTACGTGATTTTAATGCAGCAGCCCTATGGGGCCTTTGCCAAAACCCTCTTGGAGATTCAGCATTATCCTGGATCTCGAGAGTATCCGGGCGGACCCTTCAGGCGCCCGTTCGATGTCACTGCTCAGACGCTGGGAATTCAACTGGGAGTTGAAACCTATCAGGTGATGAAGCCTTTTGAGGCATTTCTGAGCAAAGTCGATGAGGTGAAAGTTCCTTCAGGTCAAATCGAAGGGGAGGGAAGATTCGGATTGTTCTCCCATACCGACAATGCCTTTGCCCGCCTGGTGAACCGACTGTTCAAACAGAATCGAGCGGTGTTCTGGGCACCCAACGAATTTCGCGCCGAGGGAGAGAGTTTCCCGGTGGGAACACTCATGGTCCACTTCGACGAGGGTGAGATTGCTTCACAGCAGCTACTGGAGGACATTCCCTTGAAGATTCAGCTCGTGAAGAATCGGCCGGAGTTGGCATGGCAACAGATCCGGATGCCCAAAATCGGCCTTTACAAGAGTTTCCGAAGTGCTATTGACGAAGGGTGGACACGCTGGATCCTGGAGGGCTACGAATTTCCCTATCAGAGCCTTCATGACCAGGATATCCGAGAAGCGGATCTGTCCGATTATGATGTGCTCCTTTTTCCCCATCAGGAGGCCAAAAGGATCGAACAGGGGCTGGGAGACTCCTATCCCGAGCAATATCGTGGTGGACTGGGAAAGGAAGGAGTCGCTCGCGTACGGCAGTTTGCCTCCCAGGGTGGAACCGTCGTGTTTCTTGGAGAGGCCACTCTATTGCCGCTTCTGCGCTGGGAGTTGGGTGGAGTCGATATTACCGGTAGACTGACCTCTCTGGAATTTTCCGTTCCCGGTTCTCTCCTGCGGGTAAACGTGAATAACCGTCATCCTATCGGTTACGGAATGATGGAGGAAGCGGCAGTGATGTTCCATAACACTCCTGCCTTTGACCTCTCCCGGGGTTTGTCGGTGGTTCACTACAGTAGCGAAGACCCGCTTTTAAGTGGCTGGCTCCATGGTGAGGAGCATCTGGTCGGCAAAACTGCCCTTGCTGAAATCCCCATGGAACAGGGGAGAGTGATTTTGATTGGCTTTCGAACTCAGTTTAGAGCTCAAACTCGAGGAACTTATAAGTTCCTCTTCAATAGCCTTTACTACGCTACCACTGAATGAAATCCCAAATCTCAAATCCTAAATCTCAAACAAATTCCAAATCCTAAACTCCAAACAAATTTTGAATCTCAAAATAGCTCGCTTTCCTCAAGAAAACGGAAAATAGAGAATAGAAAAAAGAATTCGTTTAGAATTTAGAATTTGAGATTTAGAATTTAGGATTTCAGCCGGTCTTCCGGCTGTTGTCTGTTGTGTGTGATTAACTGTCAGGTGGTCAGGAGGTCAGCTTCTTCTCATGTCCAACCGTGATTTTTGGAAAATAGTATTATTCAGCAGCTTCATCTCGGCGGGAGTGGTGTTTTTCTTTTTGCGCTGGTCCTCCCCACCTTCCACTCAGGCTGAATTCGCGCAGTCCTCCGGCTCTACTTTCGACACTCCATTGACGGAAGACGAATTGATCAACATCAGAATCTATGAGTCGCGGAGTCGCGGAGTGGTCAATATTACCTCTACAACGCTCGAATACACCTGGTTTCTTGAAGTGGTGCCCCGTCAAGGGGTGGGGAGCGGGGTTGTCATCGATAAAGAAGGGCATATCGTGACCAACTACCATGTAATTCGAGATGCCGAACGGCTAGAGGTCACCTTATACGACAAGGAGACATACGAAGCGAAACGAGTGGGCATTGACCCCATCAACGACATTGCGGTCTTGAAGATTGATTGCCCCGAGGAGAAGCTGTTTCCCGCCCAGTTGGGTA
>JAZFTY010000420.1:0-2761 GCA_036446935.1 Acidobacteriota bacterium
TAGTCTGTGTCTTGGTCCTGCCACTGGAAATGGCCCGTGGTGGAGCCCTCCAGTCCTTCGCTCACCTGGGGAAGGAACGGATCTGGACTGCCGGTGGAAGAAAAAAGCACCCGGTTTGATGAGTCCAAAACAGAAAGTTCCGCCAGAGGCGACATTCCCTCCAAGCCCCACAAATACTCGGTGTCGATTTCCGCCACCAGGCTTCCCTGCGACAAGTTCATGGGGTCCAGTGCCTGGATCATCAGAACACCCAAGGGGAGGTCGGAAGGAGATTGCAGGATGAGTAGACTTTGACCGGTGACAAGATGCCGCCTCTCCTCCTCGGTGAACTCCCTGGGGAGATCTACTGGGCTGCCCAACAAAGCTGTTAGCTGCCCGCTATCGGTGAGCATGGTCATTTTCTTAAACCGTTGGGTCAGATTTTCATCGATTCCTTGAGAAGACCATTCAACAGGGTTGTCTGAGCCAGTACTCAGGTTGGAGGCCATCATCCTGAGAGCGAGTTCAAGCAACTGCAGTCGTTCAAGGATGGCCATCCCCTTGGATTTGCTGGCTTCTCGCAGTCGCTGCCTGCTTTGCTCGTTGAGTTGGTTGGTGACCTGGGTAAAGGAAACGACGGCCACGCCACCGATGGGAAGAAGAGCGCACAGGACAAACAACAAAACGATTCGCCGTCCCACCTTGCTGCGCAGAAATCTAGGCTCAATTTTCATGGTCTTGGAAGTTACCTAGCTCGGATGATGCATCAAAACTCTGAGCCCAGACCCACGTAGGCCCCATCATTGGCGCGTACGATATCGTCCTGACTGGCAGGGGGTTGGAGGGATGTGGAAGTCACTCCGTCTTTGCCCATGCTGTAAAGGTCATAGGTCGAGTTCAGGGGAACCAGAAACCTGTCCTTTTTCTTTTGCCCTTGTCCGTTGACGTTGTCAAAGTTGAGATATTGATAAGGGTTGCCCCAGGGGTCGAGCATATCTGTCACTCCCGCTTCCTGAAGAGTGTCGGGCAGTTTTCCCAGCTGGACCTCATAGCGGGTTATTTCGGTTTGCAGCGTTCGAATGTCTCCGATGGCCCGGCCAACGTAGGCAACCTCAAGGGCATCTGCGAAAGCCGGGATCCCCATGGCGGCAAGGGTGATCATGATGGCCATGACGATCAGGAGTTCCAGAAGAGTAAAGGCGCGATTGTCGCCGAATCCCCGCTGGCCGGGAACAGAGAACCGATGCCCTTCTGACCTGAGAAAAGTGGCCAGCGGCCCCTCGTGCAAATGGATGAACTTGGATCGAAAATAAACGGTCAGGATGACTGTCTCCCTGTGAACTGCGTCCCTGCAAGCAGCAAAATGAGGCACACCTCTTTTAGAAACACGACTACAAAAGTCCTCTATCAGCAAATACGGTGCCACTCATCCGGTTGCTGATCCGATGACAAAACATAAGAATTGTAACTACTCATTAAATCAAGTAATTATGACCATTTCCAGAGGAAAGATCCGAACAGAGAGAGTTCTTGCACTTCTCCCGGGCGTCCACTCCAGTAGACATAGGATCCCTACGGTTCACAAACGATTCTGACTCTTGGGAGATAAGCTTCGTCACATCAATCCGTTATATAACTCTAGTCGGATCCAAGGGATGTCACCGGTGGTTGCGATCCGCCTCATCGAATCAACGAGAAAACCATGCCTGAAATCGGGTTGACCCTGGGGCTGTTATTGGTCGCCCTCCTTCTGTTCGTGACCGAGTGGATTCGATACGATGTGGTCGCCCTCCTGGTCCTGGTTTCCTTGAACCTCAGCGGCATCCTGACCCTGGAGGAAACCTTCTCCGGCTTCAGTAATCCCGCCGTCATCACCGTAGCCGCCGTCTTGGTCATGAGCCAGGCGGTGCAAAACTCGGGTGTGGTCCAGATCCTAGGCGTGAAGATGATTGAGTGGGGCAAGACCCCGGTGCGCCTGACCTTGATCATCATGCTGGCCGTTGGCGCCATCTCCGGGTTCATCAACGACATCGGGACGGCTGCCTTGTTCCTGCCCCTGGTCATGATGGTGGCTCGCCGGATGGAGATCCCTCCCTCCAAACTCCTGATTCCCCTTTCCTATGGCTGTCTGCTGGGGGGAACCTTGACCCTGATCGGGACCCCGCCCAATATCCTGGTGAGTTTGATCATGGCAGAGCACGGGATTGAGCCCTTCAAAATGTTCGATTTTACTCCCATCGGCATCCTGATCGTTATAACCGGCATTCTCTATATGACCTTCCTGGGCCAGCGTCTGCTGCCCGAGCGCCGGGGAGAGTCCAGCCTGATGGATCGGTTCAAGATCCAAGACTACCTGACCGAACTGGTGATCACTCCCAAGTCACCCTTAGCCGGAAAGCGTCTGGATGAGATCGATGTGGGCCCGGAGATTGACTTGAATATCCTGGGGATTATTCGTGACAAGAAGAAGGTGCTGATCCCCCTGGCCCAGGAGCAGCTGAAAGAGGGTGACCTCCTGCTGGTGGAGGTACACCCACAGGATCTGGCCAGGCTGAGCAGCCAGGCGGGGTTGGAGATTGTGCCCGGCGTGGAGCCGGGCGAAGCCGACATCAGCTCCGAAGAGATTGAAGTGGTGGAAGCAGCGGTCATGCCTGATTCCCGCCTGGTGGGGAGAAGCTTGAGGCAACTACAATTCCGGAGCCGCTATGAGTTGACGGTGATGGCCATCTCGCGGCAGGGAGAACCCGTGCTCAAGCGACTCGGCCAGGTCCGACTTCGAGAG
>JAZFTY010000421.1:0-3681 GCA_036446935.1 Acidobacteriota bacterium
TTCGGCTCCCTTTCAAATCGTGGGGGTCTATTCCTCGGATCTGACCGAGAAGTTGGGCCGTGCCCTGCTGGCATTGGGCTGTCAGAGAGCCTGGGTGATCCACAGTCACGATGGTCTGGACGAACTTTCCACCGGAGCACCCGCGCGCGTCTGTGAGGCTGGGGATAAAAAGGTTAAGAACTTTGATCTGGATCCGAAAGAATTCGGCTTTGAGGTCAGTTCCCTGGACCGCTTCTCGGGTGGCTCAGCCCAAGAGAATGCGGACATCATTCGCGGAATTCTGGAATGCCGAATTCAGGGTCCGGCTCGTGATGTCGTGGTGCTTAACGCGGCAGCGGCTCTGCATGTGACTGATGGAGGAGAAATGGAAGAAGCGATTGCCAAGGCTACCCAGTCCCTCGACTCCGGTGCCGCCTTGGAGAAGTTGTCCCAACTGATTGAGGTGTACGCAAGGGAAGATGGAGCCGGAAAAAAATGAGCGTGCTGGAACGAATCGTCGCATCCAAGAAGCAGGAACTCATCCAAACCAAGGAGAGTGTTCCGCTGGAGAAGCTGCTAGGCAGGATTCCTGAGGAGCCACCTGTTTCCTTGACATCCGCCCTGGCCCAATCGGGAGTCAATATCATTGCGGAGATTAAATATAAGAGCCCCAGTCGCGGGGAATTCACCTGCCAGCTGGCTTGCCGGGAACTGGCTAGGATCTACTCTGAGAACGGAGCTGTGGCCTTGTCGGTGCTCACAGAGAAAAACTACTTCTCCGGGGACTTGAGTTTCTTGCAGGAGATTGCCGAGGAACAGCCCGAGTTGGCACTGCTAAGGAAGGATTTCATTGTGGACCCGTATCAGGTCGTCGAAGCCAGGAGTTCGGGTGCCTGCGCTTATTTGCTGATTGTTGCCTGTCTCTCCGAGCAACAATTGCAGAGTCTGATCCATTATGGGCAGGAATTTCAGCTCGATGCTCTGGTTGAGGTTCACGATCCGTTCGAGCTGGAGAAGGCGATAAACGCTGGTGCTGGCATCATTGGGGTCAACAATCGCAATCTTCGAACCTTTGAAGTCGATCTGGACACCTCCTTTGACATCGCCAGGCGGATGGAGGGAGAGGGGGGCTACACTCTGATCTCAGAATCGGGAATCGAGGAGCACTCACAGATCGTCGAGTTGCAGGATGCGGGTTTTCAGGCCTTCCTGGTGGGATCGATTTTCATGGACTCTTCCGACCCGGGAAGGAAGTTGCGCCAGCTGAGAGGCGAGGAATAATTCATGCCCCCTGTTGAGCATTCGAGGCACTTAGAGGTCAAGGATCCGCCTGAATTTCTGGTGAAGATCTGTGGGATCACCAATCTTGATGATGCCCTGAGTGCTGTCCGGTTGGGAGCCAACGCGCTAGGCTTCAATTTTTACCCTAAGAGCCCGCGTTACTTGGAGCCGGAGCAGGTGGAAAAGATGCTTCCCGAGATTCCGGGGCATGTTTTGACAGTTGCGGTCATGGTCATCAGCGGTGAGGACGGCCTCAGTGCTCCTTCAGCGGTCGTGAAGCGTGTGCCCTCGATCGGTGCTTGTCAGTTGCACGGTCTGCACCATGAATCCGATATTCCTCTCTTTGAGAAATCCCTTTTTATTGCCACTTCGCCGATGGAAGCGGATCGTTTTCCCAACCACGAAATCCTTATTGATACCTCCTGGGGCCGGGGAAAAACCGAAGACTGGAATGAGTTACGAAGGATCCACCGTCCATTCATCCTGTCGGGAGGTCTGCGGCCGGGGAATGTTAGGGAAGCCCTCGAACTACTTCAGCCCACTGGTGTGGATGTCTGTTCGGGAGTGGAGCGGGCACCGGGAATCAAAGATGTCGAAAAACTCAAGCGTTTTATGGAGAATGTGAAGGAGATGAGATAGGAGACCGCTGACCGCTGACCGCGGTCAGCGGAAATTCCAAATCCAAAATTCCAAATTCCAAACTTGGAACCTGAAACCTGGAACGCGCGCGAAGCGCGCTCCGACAGGAGTTAGGAGAGTGAGTTAAAAAATGGGTAAACAATCAAAGTCACCGACTTCAGATCCTAGCCATTTTGGCGACTACGGGGGCGTATTCGTTCCGGAAACGCTCATGTCCCCTTTGGAAGAGTTGGAGGAGGCGTATAGGGAAGCCCGCGCCGATCAGGAGTTCCAGAGAGAGCTCGAGGAACTTCTGCACCTTTTTGCAGGGCGCCCTACCCCGCTTTTTTACGCCCGTCGATTTTCCGAGCATGTGGGTTTCCGGGTCTATCTGAAGCGAGAGGACCTCTGTCATACGGGAGCCCATAAGATCAACAACGCTCTGGGCCAGGCCCTCTTGGCTCGCCGCATGGGAAAAAGCCGTATCATTGCGGAAACAGGAGCCGGCCAGCATGGGGTGGCGACGGCCAGCGTCTGTGCCCTTCTGGATCTGGAGTGTGAGGTCTTTATGGGCGTTGAGGACATGCGGCGGCAGGCTCTGAATGTCTTTCGAATGGAACTTCTGGGAGCCCGGGTGACTCCGGTAGATGCGGGAAGCTGCACGCTCAAGGACGCCATCAACGAGGCCATGAGAGACTGGGTGACGAACGTCGAAAATACTCATTACCTGTTGGGTTCCGTGCTGGGTGCTCATCCGTATCCCACCATGGTCCGCGATTTTCAGTCGGTGATCGGCCGAGAAGCACGCCGGCAGATTCTGGAACTGGAGGGAAAGCTTCCTGACCTGCTGGTCGCTTGTGTGGGCGGAGGCAGTAATTCCATTGGTCTTTTTCACGAGTTCCTCGGAGATGAAGAGGTGCGGATGGTGGGCGTGGAGGCAGGTGGAAAGGGGAAGGAGCTGGGTCAGCATGCGGCTCGTTTCCAGGGGGGCAGACCGGGGGTTCTACACGGAACCTACAGCTACCTGCTGCAGGACGAGCTGGGCCAGGTCTCGACCACCCACAGCATCTCGGCCGGACTTGACTATCCTTCCATCGGGCCTGAGCATGCTCATCTTCGGGACGTGGGGCGCGTCGATTACACCTCGGTTTCCGATCAGGAGGCCCTGGAGGCCTTTAAGATACTCAGTGAGCTGGAAGGCATCATCCCTGCCCTGGAGTCCTCCCATGCTGTGGCTTATTGTATGAAACCAAAAGAATTAACTAGAATGCTCGGGTCCGATCCGGGTGATCTGCGGGTGATCATCAACCTTTCCGGTCGGGGAGACAAGGATGTCGAGATTATCAGAGATCTTCACCAGAAATAAGAAGTGCTTTATTCCCTTTGTGACGGCGGGTCATCCTGACCTGGAAACGACGCGGGAGATCGTCCTGGCCCTGGCAGCGAGCGGCTCCCATGTCATCGAGATCGGCATTCCTTTCTCGGATCCCATTGCCGATGGCCCCATTATTCAAAAGTCGTCCTTTCAGGCCCTCCGGAACGGATACTCTTTCGCCGATTACATCGATCTGATTCGTCAGATTCGAAGGGAGACGGAAGTCGGATTGGTCTTTATGACCTACATGAATCCGGTTTTGAGTTACGGATTGCAGAAACTGGACCGGGAAGGTGTTGAGGCGGGCCTGGATGGGGTATTGATCTCTGACCTCACCCCCGAGGAATACTCTCGGATGGAGCCTTTGGAGGCCCTGGATACCATCTTTTTGGCGGCTCCCACCTCTTCGGACCAGCGGCTCCAGAAGA
>JAZFTY010000422.1:0-2126 GCA_036446935.1 Acidobacteriota bacterium
TACTGTTCCCAGAACTTCCTCACGAATCTCAGCCCGGGAAAGCGATTATCCAGATTGATGAGAAACTGAAACCCCAGAACCTTCCAAATTGAGGCCATCTCCACTTCCTTACGAATGATCTTGAAGCGAGCCTGTGTGTAGTGGTTGGTGTGGTAAGAAGGTTCGAAATAGCTAAATGAGTAGGAATTGAGATGCCATTGGTGGGTTGGATCCTGCCAGGAGATAGAGTCGGTATAGTGTGGGGTAATGAGTGTTACCCGGGCATGGGGACGGCAGATTCGATGGATCTCCTCCATGACAGCTAAGACGGAGTCCATATGCTCGATGACATGGGTGGCGTAGACCTCGTCAAAGAAGTTGTCCTTGATGGGGTAAGGGATCTGGTTCAGATTATGGACCAGATCCACCTCTGGCAACTTAACGCGATCCATGCCGATAGCGCCAGGACGCTTGTTTCGACCGCAACCCATGTCGAGGATGCGTTTTTTCATATTGAGAGTGGATTCTAACACTCTTTTTCCCTTTTCTCTGTGGGCGAAGCGCGCTAGCATCAAGCGAGAGTGTCATGGCCAATCAACGGATGTTCGTTCAAGGAAGGGAAACAACGCCTTCCCTGACCCGATCTGCTCCAGTCGGTCTTCCTCCTGACCTGCTTGAGGCTGCTTCTCAGAGACTGAGTCTGGCGGCTCTTCTCTATGCTTTCGCCTATTCGGTTTCTTTTTTGATTGGCCGCTTTACTACATCTCCGCAGTATGAGTCCTTTGAGCACAGTTCAGTGGGTGACGTTGCCGCTCTGGTCTCTGTCTCACTCTCTTTGGCCGTTTTCTGGCTTGCCCGCAGCGGCCGCTTAGACCCCCAATTTCTCCTGGATATTGGCCTGATTTACTGGGTGGTGAGTGCCGCTGGTATCGATTTTGGTTTTTATTGGGCACTTCCCCCCGGTTTTCCAGTTGTGGGCATTTCATGGGTCTGCGTGTGGCTGGTCCTTTTCCCACTCATCGTTCCCAGTTCCCCGGGAAAGACGCTGCTGGCAGCTCTCATGACGGCAACTGTGGGTCCCCTTTTGTTTTTCATGTCTCTAGTGTTCCGAGGAAACCCCATGCCGGATGGGGTGTACATGCTCAACCTGTTCGTTCCTTACTACATTTGTGCCGGGTTGGCCTTTGTGGGAAGTGCCATCATCTACAAGCTGGGATGTGATGTGACCCGAGCCCGGGAAATGGGGAGCTATAAACTCATCGAACTGCTTGGCCGTGGCGGTATTGGAGAAGTCTGGCTGGCGAAACACCGGTTGCTGGCCCGGCCCGCCGCCATCAAGCTACTCAACCCCCAGGTGTTGGGATCAACGGCCGATGGGAGCTTGAACAAGTTGGCCCTGAAACGCTTCGAACGGGAGGCTCAGGCCACCGCGGCCCTCGGTTCCCCCCACACCATCAGACTGTACGATTTTGGAACCACCGAAGAGGGAAGTTTTTACTATGCCATGGAGCTGCTGGATGGATTTGACCTGGAGTCCCTGGTGACTCGCTTCGGACCGGTGTCTCCTGCCAGAGCCGTTGATTTTTTGATTCAGGCCTGCGATTCTCTTGCCGATGCCCACCACCACGGATTGATTCATCGGGATATCAAACCCAGCAACATTTACGTCTGCCGCCTGGGCATTCAATTTGATTTCATCAAGGTTCTGGACTTCGGACTGGTCAAGCTGGACCACGACCCTAGCGGCCAGGCGACTCAATTGACCCGAGAAGGACTCACCACGGGAACGCCTGCTTACTTGTCTCCCGAGGTCGCTCTGGGCCAGGGAGAAGTCGATGCGCGCACGGATATCTATTCGTTGGGGTGTGTAGCATACTGGCTGGTGACCGGACAGCTGGTCTTTAAAGGAGACCCCCATGCAAGTCGTTCTGGATCATATTCAGACCACGCCTATTCCTCCCTCGCAACGCACCGAGCTGGAGATTCCTTCGGTGCTGGAACAAATTATTCTGTCCTGTCTGGAGAAGAAGCCGGAAAAGCGACCGCAAACGGCCTTGGAACTGGGGGAAAGACTGGCGGCCTGCGAGATTCGCCAACCCTGGACGCAGGAAGATGCCCGACGCTGGTGGGCACTGAACAAACCGGCG
>JAZFTY010000423.1:0-3032 GCA_036446935.1 Acidobacteriota bacterium
CTCAAGATTCATCCACCGATTCAGAATGTGGATCCTGGGGAGGAACGGTTTCGGCCTTTTTACAGGCGGTTGGTGGAGCTGGACATTTTGCTCATGGTGCACACCGGGACAGAACACAGCGCTCCGATCGTGGGGGATGAGTTCAGCGATCCTGAACGACTCGTGCCAGCATTGGAGGAGGGCTGTACCGTGATTGCTGCCCACTCAGGAATGGCTAGTTTCTCGGATGGGATGGATTTGGATTTCTTTCCAAACCTTGTAGATTTACTGCACCGTTATCCGAGGCTTTATTGTGACTCGGCAGTGCTGGACTCTATACTCCGCTGGCGCTCTCTGCCCCGGATGCTTGAACAAGAACTGGTGATGGAGAGGCTCGTCCATGGGAGTGATTTCCCGTTTCCTTCGAACGCTGTGGTCTTTTGGAATCGATTGAAGCCGATGGATCTGTTGAAGCTGAGCAGTGAACCCAACCTGATGGAGCGAAGCTTTCGATTGAAGCAGGCTCTGGGGTTGCCGGCGGGGGTGTTCGAGCGGGGCGGGAGGTTGTTGGGGTGAGGTTGGGGGGCGTTCGTCCCAGCAGAGCCGCAGGCTTTAGCCTGCGGGCCCGTGGGCTAAACCCCACGGCTGTACCGCGGCCGTCGGCTTCGAGCCTGGCATGGACCAGGACAGGATCCTGATTGCGCAGTTGGTACCAGAGCGAGGGGGCCTGGGAAAGATCCTCCACACCACGATCACGCAGCTGGAACACAAAAAAACCGAGAAGAATCAGGACCACAACCAGCAACACAGCGATGGTCGTACGCAGGGGGAAAGGGCGACGAGGAGGAAGGGTCGACCACCCCAGCACCTCCACCCGGTATCGATCGCGCATCTGGTCCATGAGTTGGAGTAGACCACCCTGAGCCTGGGTGATGTGTGTGACGGCACTGAGCTTCATCCAGGAACTCACACGTCCTCCCAGATGAGAGAACAACTTCCAGACCCGGTCGACATAAAAGCGGGCAAAGAGTCCGCTGGGGATCAGCAAAAGGATAAAGGCAACGGTTGCGGCGTCAGAAGCGTAGCTGGACAGCCACCAGATCTCGAGCCCGTAAAACAGGGGGAATGCCACAATACCCACCAGAATATGGAAGAGGGAAAGCGTAGGAGGGTGTTTCGTGTTCGCCAGGATGATATTGCTGACTCTATTGGTCAGGTAGTAGGGAATGGCCCCGGTGAGAAAGCCGAAGAGGGCAGGAATGGCGCCCAGGAGAACCTCGGCAACCACCTGAATCGGGGCCAACGGCCCAGGCAGCAGGCGGGCGGCTTCTTCCAGGAGCTGGCGGTCCACACCCGCTTTCTCTCGCAGTCTCTCGTAACGCTCCAGCTGACGTTCAATTTTGGCGACGGCATCAGGGTCGGCTTGGTAGTAGTGGTTCAGGCAGGCTGCCGTCCGGTAAAGGAGTTCTCCCCGAAGGCCCTTTCGGTCCACCCCGGCCAGCCCTGTTTTTCTGACCCGCTGGAAATAGACGTCTGTTAGCCGCTCCACCAGGGGCAGGTTTTCCTGTGATTCCACGTGGAAGGCAAGCTTCTTGAGGGCGGTGTCGATTCTGGCAGTCAATTCCCGGATGGCTTTGCGCGGATTTTCGGCGTGGAGCGGGGCCAGATCCGCTATCTTGAGCGGTTCTCCAAAGCGGACGAAAGCATCGGCGCGGAATCGTCGGCGCGGCTCGAACTGAAGTCCAACAGGGACAATCAGCAAACCCAGGTTGAAATCGGCAGCCGATTCCGCCTTCAGGGCGATGCGGGCTGCCCCCGTCTTGATGGGTACTACCTGGGGATCGTCCTGACTGAGGCCCTCGGGAAAGATGGCGGCGGCAAGCTTCTGGTCAAGGCCTTCGGCGTAGCGGTCCAGGGCTTCCAGATTGCGTCGCCCACCCCGCGGATCGTCCTGGGCGCGCACCAGTGGAATGACCCCGAAAGCCTCCAAAACGAACCCCAGAGGACCGGAAAAAAGAGTGTGCTTGGCCCCAAACCGCAGGGTTCGGGGAATCAAGTGAACCAGGATGGCTGGGTCGAGCAGGGAATTGGGGTGATTGGCTACCAAAAGGACCGCGCCTTCCTCAGGGACGGCTTCCGCTCCTTGTACCTGGATGGAGCGGTAATACACCCGAAAAGCAATGCTGAGAAAGCCTTTAATGAGCAGACGCACTAAGTGCTTGGAGGAGGTCATGCCGAATTCAACGATGTATTCTAAATGAGCCTCAATAGGGTGGGGATGAGTATAGAAGAGTTGGGGAGCAGCTGACAACAGACAACTGACAACAGACAACAGACCACAGACCACAGACCACAGACCGGAGATCGCAAATGGGATAATGGTTAAGTGATCCTGCTGCTGGTTTTCCTTTGTCTTTTCCCGCTCTCCCGGGGGTTTTACCTACTTCTGGTCCGCAGGGTATCCGTTTCGGGCAGCAGGGGACGCGCTGTCCTTGAGGCAGGAGGGATGATTGCCCTGGGCCGTGTGGGTGTTCTCGTGTGAGGACCTATGTTCATTTTTCGCTTGATTCTAAGTATCGTTCCTCTTGCCCTGACGCCGCTGTTGGGTTTTCTCATCGCTGAGGGCTACCTGAACTTTGGCGGGGGAGAAAAGGACCTGTTTTTGCTTATCCCGTGGATGGTCTGGTCAGTGGTGTATTTCGTTCTCTATTTGATCTTGTGGAGACGGAAGTTTTCCATCAAGAAAGGATGCGATTATGCTGCAGTGGGGGCAACGGGTGCTCTTGCCCTCATCTATGGAGTCGTACTGATCTGGCCTGGAGGAATTCTGGGGTGAGCAGCAGTTAGGACCTCTGTGCATTCAATAGTAGCGTTTGACACTAGAAAGCGAACGCAAAGAAGGAGAAGACATAATGGCTCGTAGCAAGAAAAGGCTGCCACCCATCCATCCCGGAGAGATTTTGAATAAGGAATTTCTAGAACCTATGGGAATGTCTCAGTATCGACTGGCCAAGGATATCGGCGTAGATGCACGCCGCATTCATGCCATCGTA
>JAZFTY010000424.1:0-2463 GCA_036446935.1 Acidobacteriota bacterium
GAGGCAAGGATGAGCCCAAGGGACACAAGTACTGAAAGCATCAATTTCTTTGATCTCATTTGAATTCCTTTCTTGGCCTTTTCGGTCTTCCGATCTCGCCACTATAGGACTGCTGAACTAGTCGGTCAACGTGATGAATACTCGATCCAGCTCTCCCACGAAGGGAAAGGGATCAGTATAGAGTTTTGATACCTGGGTTCCTGAAACAGATATCGGTGATCCTTCGCAAAGCGTGTAAGTATCTTCTTCATGGGTTACCTCCAGTCAAGAGTCTATTCGGGGTTTCCTTTGGCGGGCAACTGTCAAAATTGACAGTTGAATGCAGTTTGCTGCGAATTTCCGGAACGTGGAAGGCACTCCAGGCGAATCTTCAACAGCTAAGGTGCCTTGGGCACACTCATATTGATCTCCCGTGCGCCTTCCGGTGGATGGAATTCAAACAGCTCGTCCGGTGTGGCCACGGTGAAATCCCAATCTGAGATGACCGCGGCATACTGCGGAATACCCGGTTCCTGCTTGTAGACGATCACGAGCTTCCGTGGCACCGGTGTGCTGCTGGCATCCACCCACAGCTGCAAATCCAGGTCCTTCTGGGTAAAGATGATGTGATGGCATTCGATCCCCCCCACCTGGTGTAGTCCCAGATAGCGGGCCTGTCGGATTTGTGGCTTGAGGGTCTGGTAGACGTCCTCAGAGAGTATCTCGCCCAGGGGTACCACCACTTCCAATTGTGCCTCCAGCTGATCCAGAAGGGCGTCGATGCTGTCCGGGGCGGGTGCCTGAATGTAGCTGTTGAATTCACGGTCCAGCAAAGTGAAACTCTTACCGTCGTACCAGACGCTGCGATTGACCAGATCGCCGTAGGCTTCTGTGACAATACGATTCGGCCGCCGTACCAGCATGGAGCGAGTGTTGGAATATTGAATCCGCTGACCCTCCTCCACCTGGTCGATCAGTTCATGGGCGGTAAACCCGAAGCTCTGAGTGCTGGCCAAAAAATCACTCATCTGACGCAGGATGCTGTCGATTCGGGCCGATTCGCTGTCAGGTTGAGGTTCACCCTCCTGGGCCAATGCCCTGGGCGCAAGAAAAAGGAGGACGGCAAACATCAAAGTGGATAGAAAATGCTGTCCGGATGACTTCATGTGGGCCTCATTCTGGCACCTCCTTGGGCTCAAAACAAGGGCAAGCCACTCGCTTAGAAAGCCGGGTGCGATTCGGAAATCAGATCATTGGACCAGTGGGATTGATCCCGACAGATTGTAGTTCACAATGGCATCGAACTTGTTGTCCAATTGAAAGAACCTGAGCACCTTTTTTGGAGGAAGCACCCTCTTGAAGTCTTCCACAGACTTCATTCTGAGCTTTAATTCTGCTTCCTTAATCTTCAGCCATTCGTCCAACATGGCCAAAGCTTTCTGATCAGACAAATTGTCCTGGTTCTTAGCGTAGTCGAGGATGACCCTCTGAGTACGATCACCGAGT
Organism: Acidobacteriota bacterium; assembly: GCA_036446935.1. Taxonomy (GTDB): domain Bacteria; phylum Acidobacteriota; class UBA6911; order RPQK01; family JADFOI01; genus JADFOI01. The sequence goes on from JAZFTY010000424.1 coordinate 1,486, forward strand.
TTGCCCATCTCGGTGCGATATGCCTCGTAAACCGGTATAAAGGGCCCAACTTCTTTAAGGGTCAATTGCATGAATTGGTTCACGAGATCGTCCCGCTGACGCTGAAGGGCCAATCTCGTGAGTTCGATTTCCTTTTCCTGCTGTGACCAAAGAGGAGTTGCCAGGAGAACGGCAAACAGGACTACCCATACGATTCTGGATAGATATTTCATCTTGCTTTTTCCCCCTCGTTTTCTTTACCTTATTGTCCCAGCATTTGACCCCAGGTGCGGGTCTGGGTGTCTCGTTCCCCTGAACCCGTTTCAAGCATCCCCACCTGGACACCGTCCGGGGTCATATAAACGTCCAGCTCCAGATCCACCTTGCCAATGGGGGCCTCTAGCGGTTTGCACTGCAGTGCCCCGATAGCCTCAATGGCTGTCAGCCCTGGAATGAAATCCGCCGCGAAACTCACCCGCAGCTGGAAGCCAATCTCGGTGGAAAAAGTCAGAAAGTTGTCACGGCTGATGAAGCCGTCGGCCGCTGCCTCCATATGGCTTTTCACCTGAAAGGGTTCGCTGGCCCCTCCTCCCAAATCCGACGGTCGAAAGAGCTGGCAGATACTGAATCGGTCGATGGTGAACTTTCCGTCCTGTTCTGTAACCACATCGCTTCGCAGCCTGGCCTGGGCAGACGGGTTTGATTGGGCAAGAGCCGGCTGAAGAGACAGGGCGGCTCCAAGCACTAGTAGGATCACGGTTAGGATTTGACTTGCAAATGAGTTCATCGAAATTCTCCTTCGTTTATAGATTAGAAGTGAAAGCCGAGCCCGAAAAGAGGTCCGTAGTAGGTGACGTCCAAACTGAACCTCTCACTCCCGCCAGCGTCCTTGAAGTCTTGTCCGAACGCGCGATAACCGCCGAATATCGAGATCCGCTCTGAAGGCTTGAATCCGACATTGGCCATGGCCTGCCAGGTGAAATCCATGGAGGCTCCGAA
>JAZFTY010000425.1:0-6771 GCA_036446935.1 Acidobacteriota bacterium
CGGGATTTTGTCCCCGGAGTAGGGAATTTGCGAATCATCCCGGCTCGGGAAAGGAAGCTTAACCATGGTTATCTCCAGAACCTTTTTTTGTACCCTCATCGTCTGTTTGACGACGCTGATTTCGTCTTCCCTTTTGGCACAACAGCCGCAGAAAGTGAGCGTTGACGGGCTGATCTACGACTTAAAACACCCGGACAACGACCGTCGCAAGCGGGCTGCCAAGGCGTTGGGGCAGTCCAAGGTCCGCACGGCGGTGCCTGGACTGATCGAATTGACGGAGGACCGGGATGGTTCTCTTCGTCTGGCGGCTGTGACGGCCTTGGTGCGCATCAACGATACTCGTGCTCTCAATGCCCACGTCAGGATGACTCAGGATTCCAAAAAAGAGATCCAGGAGAAGGCCATTGAGGGAATCATCAAGATTTACGTCGGGGAAGAAGGTGGTGGGTTCGTCAGTGGAGTCAAGAAATTCGCGGATGTCGTCAATCCGCTCAGCGACGACTATAATCCTCTTCTGGTTGAGTCCTATGTTCCGGTCAGCCAGGATGCCAAGGATGCTCTGGCAGAACTGCTTTTCTCCCCGGAGACAGGAATTCGTAAGGACGCAGCCATCGCCCTGGGTATTCTTCGGGCTCATTCCGCGTTATCCCCCATTCAGCAGGCCTTGTCGCTGGAGCCAGACAACGGGGTCAAGACGGAATTGATTCGGACCATTTACAAGATCGGTGATCCTTCTGCCGGTACAGAGGTCATTCCCCTGGTGAATGACCCCGACAAGAAGGTGCACGATGAAGCGATTTTTACCTTGGGTCGACTCCGTGTTTCCCAAGCCGTTCCTGTGCTTAAAGAGCTCTACGAATCGGGTGTTGAAGAAAGAAGGAAGATCCTGGGATTTGTCCCCGTCAGTGGCAAGGATGATTTGCAGAAGAAACTTCTGGAAGCCCTGGCTTATATTGGAGATTCCAGCTGTCATGACCTGTTCTTGAGTGCTCTTGAGGACTCCCGGGATTCCTATCGTCTACTGGGTGCCGAAGGTCTGGGGCGGATCGGTGATTCGAGTGATCTCTCTCGAGTGGCTGAAAAGTATCTTCAGGAAAAATCAAGCAAGGCCAAGTTGGGTATGAGTTTTGCTCTCTATCGTATGGGTCGGAATGAGCACCTGATTGAAGTGGTGAGAAGCTCGGACAAGGTCCAAGCCTATCATTATCTCCTTGAATTCAATGCCAGCGAGATCCAGGAACTCTATCCCTACATGCTCACTGTGGAGCATCCGATCAGGCTCCAATTGCTGGATATTTTCGGCCAGCGCGGGGATTCTTCAGCCGTTCCCGTTATTGAAAACCTGATGCAGAGTACCGATCCGGAGTTGGCCTCAGCAGCCAATCTGGCCATGCGGCGAATTCAAAGTCGAGAAGCTTCAGATTAACCCGAAACGGGAAATTATAAATCACAAATTCCAAATCACAAACAAATCACAAATTCCAAATTCTAAACAAATTCAAAGCTCTAAATTCTAATTCTCAAACCTCCGAGTGGGGGTTCACGGACTGTTTAAACTGAATTTGTTTGTGATTTATTATTTATGATTTGTGATTTGTTTAGGATTTGGGATTTAGGATTTGGGGTTTCAGCCGGTCCGCCGGCTGTGATTTGTGATTTGGAATTTCTCAAAGGGAAGGGGATTAGGCCCCCGGGGCTGTCCCTAATCTCTCTTCCCTTTGAGCTTGAGATTTAATTTGGGCCAGAGTTCATCGACGCGGCTCTTGATCTCCTCAGACATGAGGATCTCATCAGGCCAGTCTCTTTGAAATCCCTCTTCAGGCCATTTGCGGGTTGCATCAATCCCCATTTTCGATCCGAAGTCAGGCAGCCGCGAGGCGTGGTCCAGTGAATCCACGGGACCTAACACGAACTGGATGTCCCGCTCCGGATCGATGTGATTGAGTGTCTTGCACACGACTTCTCCGTAACGGGTCAGATCCGTTCCTTCATCCAATACAATGATGCATTTGGAGAACATGGCCTGTCCCAGTCCCCAGATGGCGCTCATAATCTTGCGGGCATGACCGGGATAGCGTTTGCGGATAGTGACCAACACCAGGTTGTGAAAGATACCCTCAAAGGGCATGTGCATATCGATGATTTCGGGCAGCTGTTTACGGATCAGGGGGAGGAAGATCCGTTCCACGGCATGACCCATGTAGCAGTCTTCCTGGGGCGGTTTTCCCACGATGATGGTCTGGTAGATCGGGTTTTTGCGGTGGGTTATGCAGGTCACATGAAAGACGGGATAGTCGTCGGCCAGAGAGTAAAATCCGGTGTGATCACCGAAAGGACCCTCCTGCCGTAGTTCATCCAGCTCCACATAGCCTTCTAAAACAATTTCGGCATTGGCCGGAACTTCCAAGTCAACGGTTTTGCATGAGACCATGTCCACAGGTTTTCGGCGTAGGAAGCCGGCAAACATCATTTCGTCCAGGTCGTCCGGTAGAGGGGCAATCCCTGAGAAGACAACGGCCGGGTCGGCTCCAATGGCCACTGCGACCTCGATGCGACCCTCCTCTCCGCTGCCGCCCTCCACGCGCCCAGCCTCCCGAAAATGCTGGGCTCCGTGCTTGTGCGTTTGCCAGTGCATGGCTGTGGTGGTTTCGTCAAAGACCTGCATTCGATAGACGCCGCAGTTGCGTTTGCCTGTCTTGGGATCTTTGCTGAAAACCAGCGGAAGGGTGATGAAGCGGCCGGCGTCCTGAGGCCAGCACTGAAGAACAGGAAAGTCCAGAAGTGAGAAATCCTCAGTCTTGACCACTTCCTGACAGGCTGCGGAGCGAACGGTCTTGGGAATGAAACTGGCAAGATCTGCCAGTTTAGGAAGCATTTTGAGCTTGTCCAGCATTCCATCGGGGGCTTTGAACTCGAGCAACTCTTCGATACGCGCTGCCACCTCTTCCATCGACTCAACGTCCAGCGCCAGATTCATTCGCCGATAGGATCCAAAGGCGTTGATGAGGAGGGGATGCTGGGATCCTTTGGGGTTTTCGAAGAGCAGGGCGGGCCCCGCTGCCTTCGAGACACGATCGGTAATCTCAGCTATCTCGAGAACCGGATCCACTTCAACTGGGATTCGTTTCAGCTCTCCTTCTTTTTCGAGGCGCTTGATGAAGGCTCGCAGATCCTCGTATCGGTAACCCATGGGATGCATATTGTGCTTTCTCAGGCATTGAGCGTCAATGTTTGAGGAGTTACAATCCTCGTGCAAGGAAAAACAATGAGCACCAAAGACCCCCTTTTAGGGGCACACATGTCGATTGCCGGAGGAACGCCGCTTGCCGTCCAGCGGGCTCTGCAGGCAGGATGCAAGGTTCTTCAGATCTTCGTGAAAAACTCCAACCGGTGGAAGGGTAAAACACTCGTTGACGAGGAGGTGGAAGAATTTCGCAAGGCCTGGACCGATTCAAAACTCCACCAGGTGGTGGCTCATGACAGTTACCTGATTAACCTGGCCTCTCCGCAGGAGGAGCTGTGGCAGCGCTCCATTGAGGCAATGCTCGATGAGCTGGACCGCTGCCAGCGGTTGGGGGTGAGCCTGTTAGTCACTCATCCCGGCTCCCATATGGGAGAGGGAGAGGAAGCCGGAGTTCAAAGGATCGCTCAAGCCATCGATCAGATTCACGAAAGGAGCGGCCCCTGCAATGTTCCCATCGCCCTGGAAACAACGGCTGGCCAGGGAACCAGTGTCGGCTATCGATTCGAACATCTGCGCGACATTCTGGCTGCTACGCGTCATCCTGAGAGGGTTTTTGTCTGTGGGGATACCTGTCATATCTTTGCGGCCGGCTATGACATCAGAGGGGAAGCGGAATATGGTGAGACCATGGAACAGTTTTGCCGTGTGGTAGGACTTGAGAAGCTGCGTGTTTTCCATTTCAACGACAGTAAGAAGGATCTGGGAAGTCGTGTGGATCGTCATGAACACATCGGCCGGGGAAAAATTGGGACCTCGGCATTTTCTTGGTTTCTGAATGATGAGCGCCTGGATCATATTCCCAAGATTCTGGAGACCCCCAAGGGAAAAACTCATCGAGAGGATCGGAGAAACCTGAGGCTCTTGAGATCACTCGTGCAAAGCCCAAAACTTTCAAATTCCAAATCATAAATCCCAAATCCTAAACAAATCACAAACTCCAAATCACAAATTACAAACTCAGTTTTAAAGAGTCCGTGAACCACACTCAGAGGTTTTGAACTTGGATCCTAGGATTTCGGACTTTGTTTAGGATTTAGTGCTTGGATGTAAGACTTTCTGGTCTTCCAGCTTTGGAATTTATGATTTGGAATTTCCGTCGTCAGACGACGGGTTATTTTACATTCCGGTTCGGATGGTGTAGCCCGGATTATGCATAGGTTCTCGTCACGAAGCGCCGCGCCGGACTGAGTGCGTTGCGCCACGCGCGATAGAGGTCCCCGCAAGCGTACTGTATAGTACGCTGAGGAGGCCGACAGAGCGCAACACAGTCAGGCCGAGTGATTTCGGCGATGGAGTAGAGAATTTGTGCATAATACGGGCTATAAATTGCCGGAAAAGGGAGGGAGACAACGTGTCAATGAGGACCACATCAGAGTGAGTGACCACCCGCATCAGGCAGGCGGTTGGAGTCTGATTGTCCGATTGATTCTCATCGGTACCTCCGTTTTTGCCCTCTATGCCAATGCCTTCAGTGTTCTTGCTCCCACCTACAACCGCATGGTGCACTGGGGCCTTCTAGCCACAGCCGTTTTTCTCATCTACCGACGAGACCGCTCGGCCCAGGGCAAGCCGAGGATGACTGATATCACCCTGGCGGCTCTTACTGCGGCCTCCAGTGTTTTTGTCATAGTGGATTGGTCCTACTACATTGAACGAACCGGACTGGTCACCCCTTGGGAGCTGGTCTCGGGCGTGCTCATGATCCTGCTGTTGTTGGAGGCGACCCGCCGCGCCATCGGTCGGTTTCTTCCTTTTCTGGTGGTGATTTTCCTCCTTTACGCAATCTTCGGCCGGTTTGCGCCGGGTATTTTTGTTCATAAGGGCTACGGTCTTTCCCGGCTGGTGGGCACCCTCTATCTCGGTAACGGTGGGGTTTACGGCCTTCCCATGGAAATCTCCGCCACCTATGTCATCATGTTTGTGCTTTTCGGGATGTTGCTGATGCGCTCCGGCGGAGACCGTTGGTTCATCGACTTGAGCTACACGCTGACGGGCCGGCTCAGGGGTGGACCGGCGCTGAGCGCCATCCTTTCCAGCGGCATCATGGGCATGCTCACCGGTTCTCCCGTAGCTAATGTGGTCACCACCGGAAATTTCACCATCCCCTTGATGAAACGCACAGGATTTCGACCGCACATGGCGGGTGCTATTGAAGCGGTGGCCTCCACGGGGGGCATGTTTACCCCACCTTTGATGGGCGCTGGGGCCTTTTTGATCGCCGAATTCCTTTCCATCCCTTATGTCGAGGTGGCCAAAGCCGCTGTTTTTCCCGCCGCGCTGTTTTTTCTCTCCCTGATGGCGGTCGTGTATTTCACGGCCTGGCGAGAGAAATTGAGGATTCATACCGAGGAGTCGATGCCCAAATTAGGGAAGACGCTCATCCGCTACGGCCATATGAGCCCCCCTCTGATCTTTCTGGTGGTGCTGATCTTCACTGGGCGCAGCTTGATGCTGTCCGCATTCTGGGCAATGGGTCTGACGGTCGGACTCTCTCTTCTCCGATCCCACACCCGGATTAGCCTGTCAAAATTATTCTCCGCTCTGGAAGAGGCAGCTTTTAAAACCATGCCCATCGCTACGGCCTGTGCCTCGGCTGGAATCATTGTGGGCATCATCAACCTGACCGGCCTGGGTTTTACTCTTTCTGGAGCCCTCACTGGACTGGCTGAGGGACAGCCCGTGCTGCTCCTTGCCGTGACTATGCTGGCCTGTCTTTGCCTGGGCATGGCGGTGCCTCCTACCGCTGTTTACATCATCATGGCGGGTCTGACCGTGCCGGCCATGGTCTCAGCCGGGTTCAGTCCCCTGGGCTGTCATTTTTTCATCTTCTTCTGCAGCTCCATCGGAGCCATCACTCCTCCCGTAGCGCTGGCGGCCTATGCGGCCGCTGCCATCGCCGGTTCCGACGTGAACCGAACCGGGTTTACCGCTTTTCGATTGGGAATTGCCGGCTACTTGATCCCGTTTCTGGTCATCTACTGGCCCGGGTTGATGATGGTGGGCGAGTGGGGAGAAATTTTTCTGGCGCTGATTGTCTCGATCGTGACGATTCTGGCTGCGGCCTTTGGATTGGAGCTTCTTGGCCATTGGCGCAGGGGGCTGATGGCCCGTTGGGGAAAAGCCGTCCCTTAGTGTCTAGTCCCCTATTCACACTTTACAAGGACAGGTTTCTGGGCCAAAATTCACTTATGACAATCAGCATGGAAGAAGAAAGCCGGAAGGTTAAGAATGGACGCAAGATGTGTGGGAGTATGCGGGAATTCATCGATGAGCTTGAAGCTCACGGTAAACTCCACCGGGTCAGCAAGCAGGTAGATCCGAGTTGGGAGATTTCCTGCATGGCCCGTTGGATTTACCAGGGCCTTCCCATGGAAGAGCGCTTTGGCCTGCTCTTTGAAAACGTCAAGGGCTCGAGCATGGCGGTCGCCACCCCTTTGATCGGAGCTTCGCGGCAGGTGTATGCGCGGGCTTTGGGGACGACACCTCAGAAGATTCACGAAGTCTGGCTGCAGGCTATGCGTCAGCCC
>JAZFTY010000426.1:0-13791 GCA_036446935.1 Acidobacteriota bacterium
CTCGACGATCAGTGACTCCTCTATAGGCATACTGACGTCCTCGTGCCGAGGTAATTCGAGCACCTGGCCCTTGAAATTCTCACTGTCGAGGTTTAGCCAGCTGGGTATATTGCGCCCCGCCATCTCCGCGAGATTACTGAGAATCAGAACATTTTCCTGGCTTTTCTTACGAATGGAGATCTCCTCTCCCTTGGATACCAGACAGGAAGGAATATTTACTTTACGGCCATTCAGCTGGACGTGGCCGTGCCGCACCCATTGGCGAGCCTGGCTTCTGGAACTGGCAAATCCAAGGCGGTACACCACATTATCCAACCGGCGTTCCAGTAACTGCATCAGGAGTTCGCCGGTGATTCCCCTCTTACGAGCGGCCTTTTTGAAATAGTTCCGAAATTGCCGCTCCAGGACTCCATAAATCCGCTTCACTTTCTGCTTCTCCCGAAGCTGCAACCCGTAGCCCATCATCTTTCTCCGAAAACGGCCACGGCGCCCCTGCTCACCCGGCACGAAGTTCCGCTGCTCAATGGCGCACTTTTCTCCGTAACATCGCTGTCCCTTCAGGAACAACTTCATCCCTTCCCGTCTACACAATCTACAAACAGGCCCTGTATATCTTGCCAAACTATAACTCCTGACTCTTCGTTACTGGCTCTTTCTGCCTCATTTACACCCGGCGTCGTTTGGGCGGCCGGCACCCATTGTGAGGAATGGGAGTAACGTCCTTGATGGAACGGACTTCCAACCCCGCCGCCTGCAGCGACCGAATGGCCGACTCACGTCCGGCACCGGGTCCTTTGATCTTCACGTCACAATATTTCATACGGTACTGATCACGGGCGACCACCGCGGCCGAGTGAGCTGCTTGAGAGGCCGCAAAAGGAGTACTCTTACGACTTCCACGGAATCCCCGTGCACCTGAGCTACAAGTACTGAGCACATTACCCTCCAAATCAGTGATGGTGATTTGGGTGTTATTAAAGGTTGCCTTGATGCAGGCCAAACCGTGAATAACCGTTTTCTTTTCCTTCTTCTTGGTTGATTTTTTCTTAACTGTTTTCTTCTTGGCCATATTCCTGGGCTTCTCCTTCTTTCCTACTTCCGCCTTCTGTGAATTCCAGCCTTACGCGGCCCCTTTCGAGTGCGAGCGTTAGTATGGGTTCTTTGACCGCGAGAGGGAAGCCCTCGCCGATGACGAGATCCTCGATAACAGTTGATATCCATCAAACGCTTGATATTTAGCTGCACCTCTTTGCGGAGATCACCCTCGACCCTGCCCCCATCCTGAATGATCTTGCGAATGCGTCCCGCTTCCTCTTCGGTCAACTTCTCGATCATGGTATCCACGTTGACCTCAGCCTGATTCAAGATCGCAGTGGCACGTGATTTCCCAATCCCATAGATATAAGTCAAGGCGATCTGAGCCCTCTTTCTATCGGGGATATTCACTCCTTCTATCCGCATAGAACCTCCGAATAAAGCGTTGTGCGCATGGAACACTGAAAAAAGAGTAAAGAAAATACAAAATAGGGTAAAAGGGTTAAAGTGTCCATCATGCTTATCCCTGACGCTGCTTGTGCTTAGCGACGGGACAGATTACCCGCACAACCCCTTTGCGTCGAATCACTCTGCACTTGGGACAGATTTTTTTAACCGAAGCCCGAACTTTCATATTCTCTACGCGCTAAGCGAACGCTCGCTCAACTCCTCCAGTTCACTTAAGACCCAAGGTCCGTTTTCCGTTACCGCCACAGAATGCTCGAAATGGGCACTGCAACCGCCATCGGCCGTGACCGCTGTCCACTTATCCTCCAGCACCTTGACTCCGGGGCCCTGGCTGTTCACCATGGGTTCAATGGCCAGCACCATTCCCTCGACCAATCTCGGTCCCTGGCCCGGTTTTCCATAGTTCGGAACCTGAGGTTCCTCATGCAGGGATTCTCCAATACCGTGTCCCACAAACTCCCGGACCACCGAGAATCCGTGACCCTCCACGAAAGTCTGGACGGCGGAAGAAATGTCCGAGACCCGATTCCCCAGAGTGACCTGTTCGATTCCTTTGTATAGCGATGTCTTGGTCACTTCCAGGAGATGCTTCAAGTCGTCGGTGACTTCCCCGACCGGAAAGGTCCAAGCCGAATCCCCACAATATCCTTTATAGTGCACGCCCACGTCCAACCCGATGATATCCCCTTCCTTCAGAGGTTCATCGTTGGGAATTCCATGAACGATCTGATCGTTCACCGAGGCACACAGAACCGCCGGATAGCCATGATAACCCTTAAAGGCTGGGCGGGCTCCCATCTTGAGGATCAACTCTTCGGAAGCCGAGTCCAATTCGATGGTCGTTGCACCTGGCTTCACCAGGGTGCCCAGATGGCTCAACACCCGGGCCACAATCAAGTTGGCCTCTCTCATCTTCTGAAGTTCTGCCTTCCCCTTACAAATAATCATGCCACTGATTGATCCGCACTCAAGTTTGGACTCCCAGCCGAACTCTCCTCGCCAGTGAGATGGGCCGAAATCCTTTTAAACACCGTGTCCGCATTCTGATTTCCATCCACTTCAAAGTAACAACCCTTCTCCGTATAGAAATCAGCTAGCGGTTTCGTCTGCTCGCGATACACTTGTAGACGTCTCTGAATAACGTCCGGAAGATCATCCGGACGTTGGACTAACTTTGCTCCGCAAGCGTCACAGACGTCCTCCTGCCGAGGAGGCGAGAAATTAACGTTGCTGATTCTACCACACTCCGTGCACTGCCTGCGCCCCGACAACCTGTTGATCACAACCTCTTCATCCACTCGAATATTGATCACCCAGATGGGCGTCTTTCCTGCAATCTCTTCCAGGAGTTCGGCCTGAGCAAGATTGCGAGGGAACCCGTCCAAAATAAAGCCTGTCGAGTTCCTGAAATCGGTCATGTATTCACGAACCACCTCAGCCACCAGCTCGTCTGAAACCAGTTCTCCTCGTTCCATGGTTTCGCGGGCCTGGTTTCCCAGCAGCGTATCCTCTCCTGCCTTCTGTCGAAGAGCCTCGCCTGTCGATAAGTGTTTCATCTGAAACTCCCGGACCAATCTGGTTGTCTGGGTTCCCTTTCCAGCACCAGGGGCACCCAGAAATACGAGGATGCGGCACTCTGTCATCCCCTTCTCCCGCGAATCCTTCCTTTTTTCAGGAATCCCTCATAATGGCGCATAATCAATTGCGATTCAATCTGCTGAACCGTATCCATAGCCACACCCACCACAATGAGCAGCGAGGTCCCTCCAAAGTAAAAAGTTACCCCTAAACCGGTGGTGATGTAACTCAGCCCATACTGGACCAGGAAGTTATCAATCGGGGGTCCAATCCAAGGAATGGGCTGTACCTTAAAGCCGGTAATCAGAAACTCAGGCAAAAGACAAACCAAAACCAGATAAATGGCACCTGCGGCGGTCAGACGACTCAGCGCCCGATCAATGAACTCGGCCGTTTTCTTTCCAGGGCGAATTCCGGGTATGTATCCTCCGTACTTCCTGATGTTGTCGGCCACTTCATCGGGATTAAAGATGATGCTGACATAAAAAAAGCAGAAGAAAATGATTCCCGTGATGTAAAGCAGATTGTACAGAGGGTATCCCTGCTGGAGCTGTGTCGACATTCCCTGCATCCAGGGGGTGTCCGGAAAGACCAGTCCCAGAGTGGAGGGAAAGGCCACGATGGAGGCTGCAAAAATCACGGGAATAACCCCTCCAGAGTTCACTTTCAAGGGCAAATGGGTGGCTTGTCCACCGTATACCTTCCGTCCCACCACACGCTTGGCGTACTGAATGGGAATACGCCGCTGGCCCCGTTCAACAAAGACCACTGCGGCGGTCACCCCTACCATGAGTACCAACAGAAACAAGATGCTAAAGATGCTCCTTTCACCGCTTCCCAAGGGAGGAGGCAGCCCTTGGACCAGGGAAAGGACCGCCGGAACCAAGCCCACCACGATGCCGGCGAAGATAATCAGCGAAATCCCGTTCCCAATACCCCGTTCGGAAATCTGTTCCCCAAGCCACATGACAAAGGCGGTCCCAGTCGTCAAAGTCAGCATGGTCATCAAGGTGAAGCCCCAGCCGGGATTTGGCACAATGGGAGGATCGGAGGCGGTCTGGGCCAGGGCCAGGGAGGTGGCAAAACCTTGAAACAAACTGAGGACAACGGTCAGATAGCGGGTGTACTGGGTAATTTTCTTTCGACCCAGCTGCCCTTCCTTGGACAAGCGTTCCAGATAGGGCCACACCACGGTCAACAGCTGTAGAATAATGGAGGCCGTGATGTAGGGCATGATGCCCAGAGCAAAGATGGACAGGCGCCTCAAATTTCCGCCTGAGAAGACGTCCAGGAAACCGAAAATGGTTCCCGCCTGCTGATCGAAAAGTGTCTGCAACGCCGCGGTGTCCACCCCAGGCGTGGGGATCCAGCTGCCCATGCGGTACACGGCCAGCAGTCCAAACATAAAGAGCAGCCGCTTGCGCAGATCAGGGACACTGACGATGTTGCGGATGCTTCCGCTCAAGCCACCATCTGCCATCAGCCCAACACCTCCACACTGCCGCCTGCCTGTTCGATTTTGGTCCGGGCAGACTCACTGAAATGATGAGCTTGTACGGTGAGCTTCTTCTCCAGTTTTCCCTGGCCCAACACACGCAATCCAGCCTCTTTCTTTTTCACGATGCCTTTCTTCACCAGAAGCTCCGATGTGACCGTGACTCCCTCTTCCAGGCGGTTTAAGGATTGCACATTCACAATGGCGTACTTCTTGGCACAGACGTTGGTAAAGCCCATCTTCGGGACTCGCCGATACAGAGGCATCTGTCCACCTTCAAACCCGGCCCGCTGTGAGTATCCGGAACGAGACTTCTGACCCTTGTGGCCCCGGCCTGCGGTCTTGCCCGAACCCGATCCGGTTCCTCGCCCGACACGCTTGCGTTTTCTGTTGGCCCCCTTATGAGGGGTTAAATCATGCAACTCCAGGCTCACTTTTCCTCCCTCTCAACAATCTGAATCAGGTGGGGAATCTTGGCGAGAACACCCCGTACGGCGGGGGTATCTTCGCGCTCGACCACCTGGTTGAGCTTTCTGAGGCCCAGGCTGCGAACGATTCTTTTTTGATGTTCTGAGCGACCGATACTGCTGCGAAAATACTTGATACGCAGGGTACTGCCTTTAGCCATTATAAATCCTCAACGGAAATGCCCCGGTTCTTGGCCACTTCGGCGGGCGTGCGCAACTGGAGCAAACCCTGAAATACGGCTTTGACGATATTGCTGGGGTTGGCCGAGCCCAGTGATTTGGTGACGACATCCTTAATGCCGGCCGACTCCATGACGGCACGCACGGCCCCTCCCGCAATCACACCCGTTCCTTCCTGGGCCGGCTTGATCATCACCATCCCTGCGCCAAACGTGCCCATCACGGCGTGAGGAACGGTAGACCCACTCATTGGGACTTGGATCATGTCCCTCTTGGCCTTATCGACCCCTTTTTTTATCGCTGCAGGAACTTCCTTGGCCTTACCCATTCCATACCCAACACGACCGTGACGGTCCCCCACAACGACCAAGGCGCTGAAGGACAGGTTCTTACCGCCCTTGACGACTTTCGTCACTCGTTTGATGGCGATGACATGGTCCTTGATTTCTCTTGCTGTGCTTTCAGTTTCCACCATAAATTTCCTAGATGCGAAGGCCCGCTTCTCGAGCAGCCTCTGCCAGGGCCTTCACACGGCCGTGATAGATATAGCCACCTCGATCGAAGACCGCCGTCTCCACTCCCTTTTCCAGCGCCTGTTTGGCAATCATCTGACCCGCTAGTTTCGCTGCCGCAACATTGCCACCGTTTTGGACTCGCTTGCCCTCCAGCTTTAACGTTGAGACGCCCGCAATCACTTCACCCTTGTCGTCATCAATCAACTGCGCGTATATATGCCTGAGGCTTCTAAAGACACATAAGCGCGGCTCTTTTCGTGTACCACGGATCTTGCCTCGCACTCTCCTGTGAATCCGCAATCTCCTAGCTCTTCTGGTGAGTTGCTGTGCCATCAAACCCCCTTCTTGCCCACCTTCAATTTCACCACTTCGCCGGCGTAGCGAATGCCCTTTCCCTTGTAAGCATCGGGACGACGCAGCCGCCGTATATCCGCTGCAACCTGCCCCACTTGCTGTTTGTCATTCCCCGTGATCACGATGCTGGCAACATGGTTGGGTATGGGTTTCTTGTCTCGACTCACCTTAATCTCGATCTCCTCACCGAAGGGAAACACCACGGGGTGGGAAAAACCCAAACTGAGATTGAGCTTCTTCCCCTGGACATCTGCTCGAAATCCGATACCCACCAGGTCCAGGTCCTTTCTGAATCCCTCGGTGACTCCCTGAACCGCATTGGCCAGCAAGGAACGAGTCAGTCCGTGAAGGGCCTTGACTGGTTTGTCCTCGCTGTCCCGATGGGCCTGGAGCGATCCATCCGTCAACTCAACTCGGATAGGAACCGGGACAGGAGTGGTCAGCGTTCCCCGAGGACCCTGAACACGGACCTGATTTCCCTCTATGGTGACCTTGACTCCCGAAGGAAGCTCGATTGTTTTTCTTCCCACTCGACTCATGATTTCCTCACTCAGTACACTTCACACAGGATCTCTCCGCCCACACCCGCTTGTTTGGCCTTCTTGCCTGTCAAAACCCCTTTAGAGGTGGAAAGGATGTTGATCCCCAGACCTCCTAAAACTACGGGGATGTCATCCTTTCTGGTGTAGACGCGCCGACCCGGCTTGCTGACCCGTTTGAGACATCGAATGATGGGATCCTTTTCCGACTGGTACTTCAGGTGGACCGTCAAAGTCGAAAAAGGCTTTGTATGCTCAACGGTATGTCCAAAAATATAACCTTCTTCCTCAAGAATCTTGACGATCTCGGCCTTGGCCTTGGAAAAGGGCATATCCACCGTCTCATCCTTAGCCATCTGGGCGTTTCGAATTCGAGTCAAAAGGTCCGCAATCGGATCCGTCATCGACATGCTACTTCTCCTTAAAGAGGCTCAGCGACTAGCCAGATCGCTACCAACTGGCCTTCGTGACACCTGGGATGTGACCGGATAGGGCCAGTTCCCGAAAACAAATTCTACACAATTTAAATTTCCGATAAACAGCTCGGGCCCTACCACAGCGCAGACAGCGCGAGTAAGCCCGAACTTTAAATTTGGGGGTCTTCCGTTGCTTGGCAATCAGTGATTTTTTAGCCATTCATCCCTTCTTCGTTAGACCGCTAAGGGGCCTCGTTCCTCGGCACGGGCAAACGGCATGCCCATCCCAGCCAGCAGAAATCGTCCCTCTTCATCATCCTTGGCGCTGGTCACGATCGTGATGTTCATTCCCCGAACCCGTTCCGATTTTCCAAGGTCCATTTCCGGAAAGATGAATTGATCCGTTATCCCCAGGGTGTAATTGCCCTTTCCGTCAAAGGCGGTGGGGGAAAGGCCTCGAAAATCGCGCACCCGGGGAAGGGCAATGCTCACGAGACGATCTAAAAACTCATACAGGCGCTCCCCTCGAAGTGTCACCATAACCCCAATCGGCATCCCTTGACGCAGCTTAAACGCAGCAATGGCCTTGCGGGCCTTTCGGATAATCGGTTTTTGCCCCGTGATAGCAGCCAGTTCGCCTGCGGCGACGTCCAGCACCTTGGCCTCCTTAATCGCTTCACCCAGTCCAATATTGAGCACGATTTTCACCAGCTTGGGAACGGCCATGACGTTCTTGTACTTGAACTCCTCCATCAAAGCCGGGATCATCTCTTTCTGATATTTCTCCGCCAGTCTAGCCATCGCTCTTGCTCTTCTCTGCTGCTCTCTTTCTCTTTTTTTTATTCTCTATTCTTCACACATCGGTACCCGCTCGGATATTCCGATGTGTTTTACTTATCTAGGGCTCCCCCACACTTCTTACAGATCCGAACCTTTTGCCCATCCGAGAGAAACGAATGCCCGACCCTGGTCGGCTTGTCACACTCCCGGCAAATCACCATTAAATTGGAGAGGTATATGGGGGATTCCTTTTCCACAACACCGCCTTTGATGTTTTTTTGAGGATTGGGGCGGGTATGCTTACGCAACATATTGATTTTCTCCACCACAGCCCGGTCACCCCCCGGGTAAAGGCGCAAAACCTTACCCTTCTTTCCTCGATCTCTCCCCGTGAGAACCAGCACCTCATCATTTTTCTTGATGTGCAACATATCGGCTTCGTGCTTTCTCTATTTTCTATTTCCTACTCGTGAAGCACCTGTGGCGTTTCACGGATTAAAGTACCTCAGGTGCCAGCGAGACTATCTTCAAGAACCGTTTTTCCCGAAGTTCTCGAGCCACCGGCCCAAACACACGGGTTCCGATGGGCTCGTTCTGAGCATCAATCAGAACCGCGGCATTTTCGTCGAATTTAATGTAGGTTCCATCCCGTCGCCGAGAGTTTTTTCGCATACGCACAACCACTGCTTTGACTACGGCACCCTTTTTTACGGTTCCATCCGGACTGGCCTCCTTCACAGAAGCCGTGATCACATCACCCAAACCGGCAGAACGCCCTGTGTCCCCACCCAAGGGGTGTATGCAGGACAGCTTTCGAGCGCCTGAGTTGTCCGCCACCACCAGCTTGGTCTGCATTTGAATCATGGTTAGCCTCTCGCCTTCTCCAGAATCTCGGCAACAATCCAGCGCTTCCGCTTGCTCAAGGGCCGCGTCTCCTCGATCTTGACCTGATCCCCCACTTGACACTCATTCTTCTCATCATGAGCCATAAACTTACTGCTACGGCGGATGGTCTTCTCGTAAAAGCGATGTTTAAAGAGTCTATCCACCGACACCACGACAGATTTTTCCATTCCGTTTGAAATCACTCGCCCGATCTTTGTGGCCCTCTTCTTTTGTGTCACGCCTTCTCTTCTTCCTTTTCGTTTTCCTTCTGAGTGAGGACCGTTTTGACCCGGGCCAGATCCCTGCGAACCTTTCGGATCTTCATGACATCCTCCAACTGCCCGGTTGCCTTTTGCAGGCGCAGGCGAAAAAGCTGCTCTGAAAAGGCTCCAGCCTCACTCTCGAGTTCCTCTGTGGACATTTCTCTGAACTTTGAAGCTTTCATTTTGCGCCGTACCGCCTCACTACCTGGGTTTTTAGCGACAGCTTCTGGGAAGCTAACCACAGCGCCTCTCGCGCCACCTCTTCGGTCATACCATCCACTTCATAGAGAATCCTTCCTGGTCGAATCACCGCTACCCAACCCTCGGGAGCTCCCTTCCCTTTTCCCATCCGAGTTTCCGCCGGCTTTCGGGTATAGGGCTTATCAGGGAAAATTCGAATCCAGACCTTGCCACCCCGCTTGGCGTGACGAGTAATGGCAATACGAGCAGCCTCAATTTGCCGATTCGAGATTCTTCCGGGCTCCACAGCCTTTAAACCATATTCGCCGAAATCGACCGTGTTGCCCCTGGCCGCCTTACCCTTCACGCGCCCCTTCTGTTGCTTTCTATATTTCACCTTTTTAGGCATCAACATGATCAGGCGTCCTTAGATTCTCCATAGGGTTCGAATACATCCCCTTTATAGACCCATACCTTCACCCCGATTAACCCAAAGGTGGTAAAGGCTTCGGCAAATCCGTAGTCAATATCCGCTCTGAGTGTGTGTAAGGCCAAACGGCCGTGCAGATACCACTCAGCACGAGCGATCTCCGCCCCATTGAGCCTGCCTGCGCAACGCACCTTAATCCCTTTGCAACCAAACCTCACTGCCGTATCCACGGCCCGGCGCATCGCTCTTCTAAAGGCCACTCGCTTCTCCAACTGCTGGGCAATCGATTCTGCAACCAGTTGAGCTTCCAACTCCGGCTTGCGCACTTCCTGAATATTGATATAGACCTCGCGACCTGTTTTGGCCTGGAGATCACTCTTTAGCTTATCGATCTCACTTCCCTTGCGACCGATAATAATTCCGGGACGAGAGGTGTGCACGATAACAGTCAACTTGTTGGCCGCTCGTTCGATCTCGATACGGGATATACCGGCGTGGTAGAAACGACGCTTCAGGTCATCCTTGATCTTCAGATCTTCGTGAAGCAATTGCCCATACTGCTTGGTGGCAAACCACCTGGATTTCCAGGTCAGATGATAGCCAAGCCGAAATCCATAAGGATGTACCTTCTGACCCACTTATTCCTCCTCATCCTCTCCATCCGCAACCCGGATGGTGATGTGCTTCTGGTGTCTGCGTTCGCGAAAGGCGCGTCCCATAGGAGCCGGACGAATACGCCACTTCCACTTGGTGGAGCCCATATTGACATAGGCCTCCTTCACAAAGAGATCCTCCAGGCTCACCGTGGAAGATTTCTGCTCTGCGTTGGCAATAGCCGAACGCAGGACTTTTTCAATCGGCTTTGCGGCTCCTTTATGGGAAAACTGCAAAATACCTAACGCCTCCTCAACCTTCTTGCCTCGAATGAGATCGATGACCAAACGGGCCTTCTGACAAGAACCTTTCACGTATTTCGCTGTGGCATGCGCTTCCATCGAACTCTGTTCTCCTCTATCTCAACCTGGCAGATCTTTCAGTCCTGCCGGTATGCCCCTTGAAGGTTCTCGTCGGTGAAAATTCGCCGAGTTTGTGCCCCACCATGTTTTCGGTGATGTAGACGGGAATAAATTTCCTGCCGTTGTGCACAGCAATCGTGTGTCCCACCATCTCCGGAATGATGGTCGATCGGCGCGACCAGGTTTTGATGACGATCCTTTCATTGGTCTCGTTCAGATGCTTGATCTTCTTCAAAAGATGATCATCCAGAAAGGGTCCTTTTTTTACTGATCTCGGCATTGTCGCTCCTCAGAAACCTGAACTCCCACCGCCTGACCTCCTGACCGGTCTGCGGTCTGTTGTTATTTCTTCTTGCGCCTACGCAAAATAAACTGTTGTGTTCGTTTGTTATTGCGGGTCCTAAAGCCCTTGGCCTTCTGGCCCCAGGGAGAGCAGGGATGGCGCCCACCTGATGCTTTTCCTTCCCCTCCACCCATGGGATGGTCCACCGGGTTCATGGCAACGCCCCGCACCTTGGGCCTTCGACCCCGCCAGCGCTGAGCTCCTGCCTTTCCGAGAGAAACATTTTCATGATCCAGATTTCCAAGCTGGCCCACCGTTGCTTTGCACAAAATGTGCACCCTTCGGACTTCTCCGGAGGGCAGCTTGACCTGAGCGTAACTGCCTTCCTTGGCCATCAACTGGGCCGCTGCACCGGCGCAGCGGGCCATCTGCCCGCCCTTTCCCCGGCGAAGTTCGATGTTATGGATAATGGTACCCATCGGAATGTTGATGATCGGCAAACTATTCCCTGGCAGAATGTCGGCATCGGGTCCGGAAATGACCTGATCCCCAACATTCAATCCCTGAGGGGCTAACATGTAACGCTTTTCCCCATCCATGTAGTGCAACCGAGCGATACGCGCGCTGCGGTTGGGATCGTACTCAATGGCAGCGACTGTGGCCGGAATTCCATCTTTATCCCGCCTATAATCAATGATTCGATAGTTGCGCTTGTGACCTCTTCCCCGCCGTCTGACGGAAATTCTGCCCGCGCTGTTTCGGCCACTGATCCGCTTTTTCCCGTGAGTCAGGCTCTTGAGGGGCTTGATGTCGGTCAAACCCATTTCAGTTTGGACACTCCGGAATCGAGTTCCTGGAGAAGTCGGCTTTAAACGTCTAATGCCCATGAGATCTAAACACCCTCAAAAAATTCAATCGGTTTCTGTCCCGGCTTCAAAGTGATATAGGCCTTCTTCCAGCCGGGGCGTCGACCTTTATTCTGGCCTTGTCTCTTGATTTTTCCTATGAAGTTGGCGGTCCTCACTTTTTCCACCTTCACTTCAAAAATCTTCTCCACCGCTTCCTTGATTTTGCGCTTGGTCGCGTCTGGACGTACCTGAAAAGCTATGACCCTTCCGTCACTCAGTTCCTTTTTGAGAGTAGTTTTTTCCGTAACATGCGGATAACGCAGGATGTCGTGAAGAGTAGTCATTTCTGTAGAGCCTCCTGAAGACTCAGAATTGCGCGTTTGCTGATCAGCAGGTTGCGGCAGTTGAGCAGATCGTACACGTTGAGACTCAGCGTGGCCACACACTTCACGTCAGGCACATTTCGAGAACTCAGGTAGAGATTTCGATTCCCTCGATCATCCACCACCAGTACTTTATGGCCCAGGTCAAGGGTCTTTAGCACTTCCAGAAATCCCTTGGTTCGATGGGATTCCAGAGTGATTTCGTCGACTACGATCAGTTTCTGGTTCTTTAACTTATCGCTCAACACAACTTTCAAGGCACCTCGACGCTTCTTCTTGGGAAAAGCCTGTGTGTAATTTCGAGGAGTGGGCCCAAAAGTTGTCCCTCCTCCCCTCCAGATGGGACTGCGGATGCTTCCCGCTCTGGCTCGGCCCGTCCCTTTTTGTCTCCAGGGTTTCCTGCCGCCGCCCCGGACCTGAGAACGTCCCTTGGTGGCATGGGTCCCCTTACGCTGAGCCGCCAGATAGGCTCTCACCGCCTCCCAGACCAACGTCTCACTGGCGGTATAGTTGAAGACCTCATCGGCCAGTTCCAACTGATCGACCACCTTATTTTTCAGGTTCCTCACTTCTACTTCGGCCATCGCTCTTGCCACTTATTCGTCAGATTCGGTCTTTTCCAACGTCCCTTTCAAGGCTCGACTGATCGTTACATAGCTTCCCCGACTACCAGGGATGGCTCCCTTAACCACCAGTATGTTGTTTTCTCCGTCGATTTCCATGATCTCGAGATTTCGGATCTTACGACGCTTTCCTCCCATTTGCCCAGGCATCTTCGTACCCTTCATCACTCGGCTGGGATAAGCACTGGCGCCGATGGAACCGGGTGCCCGGTGAAACATAGACCCATGAGTGGCCTTGCCTCCATGAAACCCATGGCGTTTCATCACGCCTTGAAAGCCTCGCCCAACCGTGTAACCCGAAACATCTACAAAATCATTGGGCTGAAAAACATTCTGGACCAAGACTTGATCGCCCACGTTGACCTGCTCCTCTTCGCTTTCGGTAAAGGCGAATTCGGTTAAGTGACGGGTTGGCGGCACTCCGGCTTTCTTGAAATGGCCCGCGGTGGGTTTCGTGACCCTGGATTTCCTCTTCTCCACCAGACCCAGCTGAACCGAACTGTACCCTTCCTTCTCTACAGTTTTTTTCTGTACGACAACGCAGGGTCCGGCCTCAATGACCGTCACAGGGATAGCTCTCCCTGCCTCGTTAAAGATCTGCGTCATTCCAACTTTTTTTCCGAGCAGGCCCTCTACCATCGCTTATTCCTTTTCTGTCCCGAAGGCTTTGATTTCAACATCGATGGCAGCCGGCAGATCCAGCTTCATCAACGCATCTACGGTCTGTGGTGTCGGTTCCAGGATATCCACCAGGCGTTTGTGGGTTCGGATCTCGAACTGCTCTCGCGACTTCTTGTCCACATGGGGAGAACGCAAGACCGTGTACCGGTTGATGGATGTGGGTAATGGCACGGGACCGGAGACGCGTGCCCCCGTCCGTCTGGCGATTTCCACAATCTCCGTAGCCGAGCGATCCAGGACGCGGTGATCGTATGCTTGCAATCGGATTCTTATTTTCTCGTCGATCATTTTAATCTCCTGCCGTCGTAATTTCGTGCTTTCGTTTTCTCAGGAAAGCACGCACTCACCAACGACTCCTCCTGTCTCCTGTCT
>JAZFTY010000427.1:0-4236 GCA_036446935.1 Acidobacteriota bacterium
ATCCGATCCCCCTGCTTCGATGGTGAAAACCGGGCTCGATCCCTTTCACTCCTCCGAAATCCATCTCAGCCTGGACAATGTCAAGATCATGGACCTGAGCGGACGGTGCGAGCAGTGTGGGGAGAAATTCACCACGGATCAAATCGGCCAATCCAGGTGCCCAACCTGCCTCCAGATCGCGGTTTCCGTTAAAAGCCTTTAAAAAAAAATCAGTTACAAGAATCATAGAAACGACCCCTAACCAGGTTTAGTGTCTCGTCCCATGACTACCCTGACCTTTGTGGCCAGCGATTTTTCAGATTGACGCAAATTGACAAAACCTGCCCAAAAGTGATCTTTTGTGTCAGAATTCAGCTGTCTTCCCTCTTCGATCCGATTCTCGAACTGCCTGGAGAATGTTCGTAACTCAAGTCAGCTGAGTAAGATAGATCCAAACCTCCATTTTTGGTACAGAACGTGCTATAGAGCCGGTATGTCACGTAACACCAATCGAGGAAGAACAGGCTCAAGAGCGCTGCTCTCAGCAGCAACCCTGCTCACCATGGACAAGATCAAAATGGAACAGCGTGACCGGAAACTTCGCGAGAAGGTTGAGGAACTGGCCAAGACTTCACTTGAGCTCTATCAGCGGTTCGACAATCCGTCTCAAGATCAGACGGACACTCCTCAACTTACCAAGAGATGGCACGAACTGGCTCACGCCATTCGAAGACTCTCGCACTAGCTCCGGTTACTGGGCTCCGTTTTGTATTGCTCTGGATCAAGCAGGTAAGGCTATGGCAAGGTACGCTCTTCATCAGTAAGGACTTCTGTCCCCAGTACCGTGTCTCTCCAGTGACGAGCGCCCGGAATGAGCTCAAGCGGAATGGGACCTTTTTTACTGGAAGGTTCCGACCTTACAAGCCAGGGGCACCGGTCGTTCCATATTGTCTACGGGTACCTTGAGGAGGCCGGGGGTACCCGCTTGCGGGTCGCGCAGTCGGTGCAGGACGCCGGATGATTTCTTCACTGCGCTCAGATGAAGGCGGCGGCGCTGCAGTAGAGATCTTATGAATAACTCGGGCCAGGTCAGGGATTCGGATTACGCGACCTGTGTTTCGGTCTCCGATTCGTCCTGTGTTGCAGCGGTAGGTTCAGCCTTTGGTGCAGCTTGTTCTTTAGCCTTGGATCCGGTGGACTCCTCTTGAACGACTTCACGGCGGTGGTGGGAAGCCTCCACGAGCTCCTTCAACAATACGTTCGTCTCACTTTGAGCACTGGCGATGGTGTCCATCATGACCCTAACACTCAAGAACACGGTTCCGATCAAGAACAACATCAAGCCCTCGATCTCCTGGGTGGCGCGGGAGCTAAAAAAGATTACAAAACCCAGGCCACCGGACAGCAAACCTGATACGAGAAAGATAGTTTTCATGAATGCCTCCAAACTGACTGACTTTCGAGGTTCAGAATAACCAACGTCTGGAGAGAGTGTTGTGATGGCGCTCACACACCCTGTTTTGCCGATTTCTGACAGAATCTGCGGGGTTGGGCGGTAAAAATGACTTGGGGCATGATCCTGGCTAGCCCAGATCATGCATAGGCTCTGGTGACGAAACGCCGACCTGACAAGGAGCGAGTGACAGTTCGAGGAGTCCTGGCTAACTCAGAGATTCACCACGTAACTTGTCCAGATCGTCTCGGTCAAAAAGAAGACGAAAGTCCATTCTCACGCTGGGGATGGTTTTTCTCCAAGCCCAGGTGTAAATTGCACTCTGTCTCACCCCTAAATATTTAGCGGCTTCCTCAACAGTCAGCAGCTCCCTCGCTGCATCCCACAGAACGGCCATGCGAGTACCTCCCTCTCTAGTTCAATCGGTCCGTGCCTTCTTGGGCGATATTTTTTAACACAGACGGGTGACGCAAATTTCAAAAAAATGGGATGCACCATCTCTGGAGAGGCTCCCAAGCCGAGACGCTGGGAACTCTAACGCTATTTAAACCCTTGAACAGGCAACCTTTAGCTTCAATAACACTCTTATCGAGAAGTAACCCGTATTATGGCTAGTCCGGGCTAGCACCGTCCCTTGATATCCTGGTGTCTGCTATGGAAGTCGCTAAATCCTTTTGGGGCCAAAGCACATTCCTCTGGCTCGCCCCTCTGGCCTTGTCTCTGGGTCTAGCCGGTTGCGGTCGTTCTCAACCGCCTCCCGATATCCGTCCTCCCATCGAGGCCGGCACCCCACAGCCAGATTCCACAGACGAGGAGGGGAGCGCCGGCCTTTTTCACATCGTAGAACCGGGGCAAACCCTGTACTGGATCTCACGACATTACGGCGTGCCTATCGAGGAACTCATCCGGGTGAATCACCTTAGCAAGCCTGACGAATTGTACGTCGACCAGAGGATTTTCGTCCCAGGAGCTCGAGGACTAACCTGGTCCTGGCCCGTTCCAGGAGGTGAAATTCTTTCCTACTTCGGAGAACGCCGCAGTGGCCATCGCCACACCGGCGTGGATATCCGCGGAAGGAAAGGCCAGGAAGTGCTGGCCGTACGCTCCGGCCGTGTGCTTTACAGCTCATCCATGCGCGACTATGGAAGGACCGTCATCCTGGATCATGGCGACGGGCTGCGCTCCCTCTACGCTCATAACTCAAAACTGCTGGTTCAAAAGGGCCAGCAGGTCTACCGAGGCCAGGCCATCGCCCGGGTAGGGCGAACGGGCAACGCCACCACCGAACACTGCCACTTCGAAATCCGCAGGGGTGAAGTTCCGGTGGACCCTCTTCCCTACCTACGACAGTAAACTGGAAGCCTCTGAAATGAGCAGACCTGAGAAAGAGGGACGATCACGACCGGGAATTTGTCCCAAGCCCGGATAATGCATAAATTCTCTACTGCATCGCCGAAATCATTAGGCCTGACTGTGTTGCGACTCCGTCGGCCTCCTCAGCGTACCTTACAGTACGCTTGCGGGAGCCTCGGTCGCGCGCCTTGTCAGGCCGGCGCTTTCGGCGCTTCGTGACGAGAACCTATGCATTTTCCGGGCTAGCCCGGACTCTGCATCATCCGGGCTTGAATACTCTGTTCCGTGATTCTGGTGTAAAATAAGGGCATGGACCTGAGTGAGTTTCAAAATCTGCCTGACGAGGCCCGAGTGTGGGTTCACTGCTTTGAACAGGAGTTAAGCGAGCAACAACAGGAAACCATCCAGAGAGGACTGGCGGAGTTCCTGCCTCAATGGGTTTCCCACGGTACTCCGGTGCAAGCAGCCTTCACGATTTTGTCCGGGCACTTTGTGGTGACGGCCGCTTACTCCCAGGAGGGGGTTTCGGGCTGCTCGATGGACAGTCTGCTGCGCAATTTCAAGACCTTCAAAACGATCTACGGGTTGGACGGTCTCAAGGGCGGTCTTCTCTTCTATCGCGACAAGAAAGGGACGATTCAGGCGGTGGATCAGCTCAAGTTTCAGGATCTCATGGAATCGAAAGAAATCACTTCCGAGACCCAGGTCTTTCAAACCCTCCTGCGCAACCTGGGGCAGCTGCGCGCCGGTGAGTTTGAAACCCCTTTTGAAAAATCCTGGCTCTCCAGGACTTTCTCTCTCCCCGCCCATTAATGGTAGGGGTCAGCCGATGGCTGACCCGAACCGAATTCGCGGCACATCTTCGCCAGTGTGGCTTCGGTAATGCCATCCGAGCTGTTCGGGCGAGCAACCGGCTCGCCCCTACGTCGATTCTCAAATCAACTATCTCAAACACTGTAGTAAAACGGCGTGGGTACTGGAGTGTAATCCCGGTCTGTGGTCTGCGGTCTGTGGTACGCCGAAAAGAAAAAAGGGCGACCCTCGCGGGTCGCCCTTTTTTTTGTGGTCTGCGAACTTAGCTCATCTTACTGGCCCAGGGGGTTCGAGCCGGTACCAGCGGTTCCGGCGGTGCTGTAGCGGATAACACCCGACTCATCAGAGAAGAAATAGCGAGTGCCCGTGGAACCCGCCTGAATAGGGGCCGCAGTGATGGTAAAACTGTTGGCTCCACCTGTACTGGCAAACGAATAGCCGTCCTTGGTACCCGATCCCAACACGCTGTCAATCAGTTTGGCAACCTGAAGGGCGGGCAGATCGGCCGCGTACTTTCCTGCCCCCACCGTAGCAGAGTAAGTGATGTGTGAAGTCACGATGTTACGGATTGCACTGATCGCGGAAGCTTCATTGGCTGCAGCCTTGGACTGCAAAAGATTGGGCACGGCGATAGCCGC
>JAZFTY010000428.1:0-3020 GCA_036446935.1 Acidobacteriota bacterium
ATCCCTGCTGGCCAGTGCCTCAAACTTGTTTTTCGCCTCCCGAAAGGAAATTCCCGTCCACTCGGACAGTTTTTCGACCACTCGAGGGGCAAACTCGGGAGGACAGTTGAGACCGGTTCCCACGGCGGTCCCTCCAATGGCCAGTTCCGAGAGGGCAAAGCGAACCGACTCCATCCTCCTGATGGCGTGCTCCATCATGGCAGCGTAAGCAGAAAACTCCTGTCCCAGACGGATGGGAACGGCGTCCTGCAGGTGGGTGCGGCCAATTTTTACGATCGGGTCAAATTCCTTGGCCTTGGCGTCCAGTGAGGCATGAAGCTGCTTGAGGGCTGGAATCAACCTCTGATCCATCTCCTCCAGAGCTGCCAGGTGAATGGCTGTGGGAATCACGTCATTGCTGGACTGCCCCATGTTGACGTGGTCGTTGGGATGCACTTCCCGGTTCCCAATTTCTCCACCCTTAATCTCGATGGCACGGTTGGCAATGACTTCATTGGTGTTCATGTTGGTGGAGGTGCCCGAACCGGTCTGAAAGATATCCACCACAAACTGTTCGTCCAGTTTGCCTTCAATCACCTCATCGGCTGCCTGGGTGATGGAAGTGGCAAGCCCTTTCTCCAACAAGCCCAACTCCAGATTGGTCTGGGCAGCTGCCTTTTTGATCAACCCCATGGCACGAATAAACGGTCGGGGGAAACGTAAACCACTAATAGGGAAGTTCAGCACAGCGCGCTGGGTTTGGGCACCATAGTAGCTGTCGGCGGGAACCTGCATCTCTCCCATCGAATCCTTCTCAATTCTTTGCTTGCTCATTATGTCCTCCATGAGTTTGGGTCAGCTTCACGCAAAGAAGAATAAGACAAAACGAACGGATTGGAAAGAACACGCTACCTTTCGGTTTGCCTTGAGGTTCCGCTGTGGGTATCATCAGCAGAAATTACACGTACCGCAGCTAGCCCTGACTGTGCATCATCCGGAATAGGATTTAGGTTCAGGCAGATCAGCTTGGGGATAGGTGCTGTTCGCCGAAAGGAGCTTGAAATGAAAAGATGGTTCTTGGCACCGGTAAAACCATGGGTTCGAAAGGGCATCGGCGGGGTCATCCTGATTGGGCTCACCGCCGGGCTACTGGGTCACGCTACCTTACTGAGCACGGTGCCTCCGGCCAACTCGCGGCTGGAGCAGGCTCCCCCAAGGGTGGAGCTGCACTTTAATGAAGGGATAGAGGAGATTTTTAATGGCGTGAGCGTACTCAACCGCAATGGGTTGCCCGTACACAGTGGCCAAGCCGCTCTATCCAGGAACCGCCAGGAACTCTCGGTGGCCCTCAAGGACAACATTCCTAGCGGCATCTATACCGTGTCCTGGCGAGCCACTTCCTCGGACGGCCATCAAATTGGGGGCAATTTCGGTTTTTCGGTGGGAGAGGAATTTCAGGCCTCGGGGATGGTTACAGGTCCTTCCGACGAGAGGGAAAACTGGCCGAGCGTCCCCATGGCACTCAACCGGTGGCTCTACTTTCTCACCCTGATGATGTTCGTGGGAGGATTTACCTTCGGTTCTCTCATCCTGGTGCCGGTGATTAAGCATCCCGAGTTGGAGATCCCGGCCGAGGTCCTGACTGCCCTGCGGAAACCCTTCCTTCGTTTTTTCCTGTGGAGCTGGGTGGTGGTGCTGGTGACGGCCCTTTTCAATTTGCTTTTCAAGGCTGCGGCCATGGCCGACACTTCGCTGCTCGGAGCCGCAAACGGGGACATCCTGACGGCCGTGATTTCCTCGAGTCAATACGGGCGGATGTGGGCCGTTGGATTCGTGGTCACCCTGGTTTCCGGAATTGTGTTTTGGCTGTATCGGAGCATCTGGACGGCTCCCCAGGATATTTCAAAAAGCGCGCTCTTACTGTACCTGGGAAGCGCTCTGGGCGCAGTTCTCTTTTTTTCGGTTTCCAATTCAGGACACGCCGCAGCGGTCACTGAATGGAAAGCCGTCGCGTTGGGCAGCGACGTGCTTCATCTCATGGCTACGGCCATCTGGGTGGGTGGACTGATCTATCTGGTGCTGTTGATGCGATCGCTCTCGGCAGCCGAGCCACCCCTGCGGGCTCAATTGCTGGGTGTGGTGATTCCCCGCTTTTCTCGGATGGCGCAGTTCTGTGTTGCGACCATTGTGCTCACGGGTGCCTATACCACCTGGATTCATATGCCTTCATGGTCCGCATTTGTGACCACCTGGTACGGCTGGACGCTTCTGACCAAGATCTTCCTGGTCCTTCCGCTCCTGGCCATCGGAGGGGTGAACCTGCTGGTGATCAAGCCCCAACTGGCAAAGAGTCTCATCGAGAAAGGGGAGAAAGCTTTGGAAGCCACTTTTGGAGTGCTGCAGCGTTTTCGTCCTCTGGTTAAGGCAGAGGTGGTCCTGGGTGTGTTCATCTTGCTGGTGGTGACGGTTTTGACCAACCTGTCGCCGGCAGCCACGGCGACCTCCGGAGGGCCAACTCTGGTCTCCAACAAGACCGACTTTGAAATCACCCTGCAAATCGAACCCAACCAGATTGGACACAATCAAGTCCAGGTGATGGTCAAAGACCAGGAGGGAAACTCGGTCGATCTGGAGAACGTTCTCCTGGATGTGATGATGACCGACATGGATATGCCCTGGCAGCGTCTCGAAGCCACCCTTCAGGAGGACGGTTCCTATCGAACCGAGGCCGTCTTAGGCATGGCGGGCAATTGGAGGGTCAACGTTCGCGTCATGGAGAAAGGCTCCTCCGAGCAGCAGACTGCCGTGTTTGACGATTATCTACCGTAGGAGCGCACGGCGCGCCGTGCGCTCGAAAGTATCTCTTGATTTAGGGGATAATAGGGGCGCACGGCCGTGCGCCCCTACCCGGAGTGATTAAACGCCGTTGTGGCCGTTCTTCCGATTGATGACGAACACCAAGCCTGCTCCGATCAGACCTCCGAAGAGCCCGCTCAATCCCAGGTAAAAGGCCAGGTTGGGGCCTCCTTCTTCACTTTCAG
>JAZFTY010000429.1:0-7834 GCA_036446935.1 Acidobacteriota bacterium
ATAAGGTTGAAAACCAGCAGCGCCTTCTTGGTGCCCAGTCGGTCGGCCAGGTATCCTCCGGGGAAGGAGTAGAGAGCTGACAACAGGTTGTCCATGCCGCTGAGTAGCCCCACGGAAAGAGCGCCACCTCCCAAGGTGATCAGGTAAATGGGGAGAAACCGTTCCCCCATTTTCTCGCCCATTCCTACCAGGACCACCATCGCCAAAAGCCCGACCATGCTCTTTTGCAGGCCGAAAAACTCCTTAACCCGGTGAAAAGTGATCATGCCATTGGGCATCTTAGCTCAAGGTGGAGAGATTGGGTGAAGTTTCCCCTGGAACTCAGTCTCAAGATACAATCCCGTTTATGGAGGTAAGAAAGATCACCGAAGTGGTGCAATTCAGTTCCCAGAAGATGCAGAAGGTGAATCTCTTTGAGAGTCCGCGGATGTTTTGCGACATCTATTGTCTGGAACCTGGACAGATGCAGAAAATCCACAGCCATGAGGGGAACGACAAGATCTACTACGTCGTGGAAGGGGAAGGCTCTTTCACCATCGGCCAGGAAACGCGAATACTCAGGGTGGGGGAAATCACTTGTGCCTTCTCGGATGAGCTTCATGGAGTGGAAAATACCAGCAGCAAGCGTTTGATTTGTCTGGTCTTTATGGCTCCGCATCCTGGCCACTGAAGAGCATTGATCTGTTCCCAAATGCTCAACATCCGATCTGCTGAGGCCGTCCCTTAGCCGGAGAAGAGGGCGCGGTCGTGGCCCAGTCGCTCTGGAAAAGCTTCTGCGGGTCATATTGGAGTTTCGACTGAAGGAATTCCGGAAATCGCGGGTGGCAGGCCAGCAAACCGCGTATGACTGCCTGCCTCCGCATTCTCCTGTTTTTTCTACAAGAATCGGGCTTCTATTCAGTGCTCCTCAGGGTGCTCAGAGCAAATAGGAGCACGATAAACCAGGCCACACCCGTCAAGATACCGAGGAATAGATTGAGGATATCGGGAAGAGCGCTTGTTAAACGAGGAAGTGCGAAAATCAATGCGGTGCAAATAACGGCTGCTGCAACCGAGACGACCTTCATAAGAGTGCCTTTCACCTTTACATACAATACCACCTCCCTGCGTCAATGGTGCCGAGGACAGAGAGATTGAACCCTACTTCGTAGAGGCTCTGGATCGTTATCTCATGGATAAAGGTAAGGCCATTGAGGCCATCCGAAAGGGAATCAAGAAGGTATGAGCTAACCCCCTTCTTAGTGTAGTCGCCCTCCCCATAAGCAGACCCCTCATTGTGATTCAGACCTATCCTGAAGGTGCTTGCGTCTGTCAGCGGTATGCTTATAATGAACAGTTTTGCCGGGCGGGCTGTAGAAGGAAGAGCAGTAGAAAAGGCCCTAAGAGGCACCAGGAAGCTTGAGGTTCAGGAAATGAAATTGCTGGAGTACAAAGGAAAAAAACTCTTGGCAGAGTGTGGGATTCGATCTGCGCCCGGCATTGTGACCAACAATGATTCCTATATCAATCTCTCTTACCATAAGGAGCGTTACAAGGAATTTTTCTTGGACCACAAGCGGGTGATACTGAAGGCACAGATTGTCGCTACCCATAGGAAGCAGAATGGGTACATCATTGAAACGGACAACTACAAGGAGTCACTTCAACTCATCGACGGACTCTACAAAGCTGAGCACAAAGGGCGGCCGATCACCACACTGCTGATAGAAAAAACAGTGGACGTGGCGGAGGAATACTACCTTTCCATTCTGTACGACACCCGGGTTCGGAAACCGATGATTCTCCTTTCCCGTGAAGGCGGTGTCGATATCGAAAGTTCTGAAAAAGTTACCCGTATCCACGTCTCCCCACTGGATGGCCTCCATGACTATCAGGTCCGTGAGTTGGCAAAGGCTGCCGGTTTTTCGAGCCGTGAGCTGCTGCAATTAACTGCTTTCATCAAGAGAGCCTATCAATGCTTTGAACGATTCGATTGTCGCATTTGCGAGATTAATCCGATCATCAGGACATCTGAGGGCCTGCTCTTTGCCGGCGATGCTAAGATCACCATCGATGATAGCGGTGCTTCTCGCCAGGAGATCTTCCATGACGTTACGGACATCGAGGATGAAAGTCTTTTGAGTGAACGGGCGCTGGAAGCCCGCAAGATTGATTACCATGATCATCGAGGTGTGGCGGGTAAAACATTCATCGAGCTCGATGGGGACATCGCAGTACTCGCTTCAGGGGGTGGAGCTTCGCTCACCTGCATGGATGCCCTGATCGAAACCGGAGGGAAGCCTGCCAATTACACGGAGTACAGTGGTAATCCATCCCGAGAAAAAGTACGCCAGTTAACCAGAATCACACTTTCCAAACCAGGTCTCAACGGGTGCTTGGTGATTGGCGGAACCGCGAACTTCACGGACATCTATGAAACCCTGGCTGGGTTTGTAGACGGCCTTCGCGACTCCGGGCATCCAACCTATCCCATTGTGATCCGGCGAGGAGGTCCCCGAGACAAGGAAGCTTTTGAAATGCTCAGGACGGTGGCAGAGAAGGAAGGCTATGACATGACCTGCTACGGGGAAGAGATGCCCATGACGAAGGCGGTGAGCATCATGGTGGAGAAGGTACAGAGATTCAAAGATGAGCATATTCGTTGATCCTTCCCCCTAAGTGTCGCGTCTGCTGGCTTTCCTCGGTTCCCTTTTTTCGCTCTTTCCTCACCCTTATTCCTTGTCTCAATACGAAAGGGATCGATCGATGTGACTAAGTGCTTTTCTGAAAAACAAGGAGAGGTTATGTCAGCCCCCAGGTGTGGCCTGCTCCAAGAACGCGCGGATCCGTGCGGAGGCCTCCGCGGCCGGAAGCCCGGGCGGCAAGTCGACCCCGAGGCGCCGGTGGAGCTCCAGCGTCCGCGCCACGGCTGTTGCCCCCCGCTCGTGGTGCAGAAAGACCTCCGCCTGGGGAGAAGCGTAGGCCCAGAACCACTCGGAGCTGGCGGCGAAGTGCCCGCGCCGATCGAGGACGGCCTCCACCCCGTAGCGCTCCAGCAGGGCGTCCCGCTGGGCCAGCTTGGCGGTCTCGCCGGGAGCGAAGGGCCCCTCTAGCCAAAGCTGATCCTCCAACAAGGTGTCGCTGTAGAGGCCCAAGCGCCCGTCCACGAAAATCTTCACGGCGGGCTCGAGGCCCAGGCGAAAGCTGAGGTAGCTGCCCCAAGACGCGGGGTGCCACAGGTGCAGCGGCAGCTCTAAAGCGCGGAAGAGACTCTGGGCGGCGTGCGGCTGGTCGGGTCGCACCGACACCCCGGGCTGGCTGAGCACGAAGCGAATCCCGTGGTGGTGCACCGCCAGCAGTTGGGTGCAGGCCAAGAGCAAGCCGCAAGCCCCCAAGCGCAAGCTGCGGCGCGGCTTGCGCCACGCCAGCGGCAAACAGGTCGCGAAGGGAACGAAGAGCAGGTAGAGCAGCCGAACCCGCAGGCCAGCGAGACCAATGCAAGCCAAGGCCGGGAGCAGCCAGGCGCGGCTGGAGGCCTCGCGCTCGCCCCAGATTAGCTGGTACCCCACCCCCAGCAAGGCCACGAAGGGCGCCAAAGCCATGCCCCAGCGTGGCGGCGAAGCGAAGTTGATCCAGGCCGGGTACCACTCGGAGACGAACTTGCCGTGGCTGCCCACCTCGGCCGCGTAGACGTAGAGCCCCCAGCCGTAGGGATTCAGCAGGGTGGCTGCCGCGAGCAAGAGGGGAGCCTCCCATGGCAAGCCCCCCGTGAGCGGTCCCTGCTCCCAGCGCAGCAGCTCAGGATCCCGCCGCAGCAGGCCTTCGCCCCAGCGCAGCAGGTAGGGAGCTACCCACAGCAGGCCAGCCAACACCGGCACCGTGAGCACCCCGGGGTGGAGGTTGGACCACAGGGCCGTGCAGCCCAGCGCCAAGGCCACCCAGCGGTTCCAACCCCGCCCCTGTGCGCGCCAGCGCTCCAAGGCCAGAATTAGGATCGGAAACAGCAGATAGGAAACCAGCTCCGGGCGGAGCCGAATCCGATCGACCGCCAAGGCTTGGATGCCCCAGGCCCCCGCCAAGGCAAGGGGCCACGCGTAGCCCAGGCCGCGCA
Source organism: Acidobacteriota bacterium (assembly GCA_036446935.1). Classification (GTDB taxonomy): domain Bacteria; phylum Acidobacteriota; class UBA6911; order RPQK01; family JADFOI01; genus JADFOI01. The sequence continues at coordinate 4,091 of JAZFTY010000429.1, forward strand.
ACAAGGCACAGTAGGCGACCCCGCCCGCGAGCAGAAGACCCACCAGCAGAAGGCGCAGGCCGCCTAGGCCGGCCAGGCGGTGGACCCCCAGCATGCCGAGATCGCTGGCCCAACTGTGCAGCACCCAGGGGCGACTCTCCGACGTGTGGGCGTAGCCGTCCAGCGCCGGCAAGCCCCCATCCTGGAGGATCGCCTCCCCCGCCGCCAGGTGCAACCACATGTCGGGGTAACCCACCGGCGAAGCGATCCCCGGCAACAACACCGCCAGGGCCACACCCAAGGCCAGCGCGAACACCAGGCGGTCGAGAGCGGAGTCCGGGGAACTCATAGCCGGAGCCGACTGCCTCCCTTCGCGGATGGGGACAGTCCGTCATCAGTTGCACAACAAAGCCGGTAGGAGACACCAGAGGGCCGATCGATACGGACTAGTCCCTCACCACACAACGCCTCGGCTTCGAAGTAGACCTCGCTGCAGAATGGTCCGTAGTCATGGGCTCGAAATGTGTAGCACTGGTCAACCTGGAGCTGAGATCGTGTAAGGTTTTCGCCAAGAAGAAAGAGGGACTTTTGAAGGTGCACAGGTTGGAGAGGCTTACTCTGGGCCTCCGCAATTGCCAATAGGTTCCAGTCCTTTGGTGTCATTCTCAACTCTTCTCAATGCACCTCTGATCAGTATAGGTCATTGTAAAGGGTTCCCGCAGTTCGGCTTTCTCTTAGAGATGCGGGGGAAGGATCTTGAGGACGACCTTTCGGTCCGGGGGCTGTCTTCGGCCAGATAGACTTCGCTCATGCCGCCTTGGCCGAGCTCTTCGATGATCTTGTAGTGAGAGAGAGTCGAGAGAAAGTGGGTCGTCCAGGAAAGAGTAGCTACAATTCCGGATACAGTGCGCGAAAATCAGGCTGATTCGCGAGTGAATTGAATCGGGGATAACTTCAATAAAATGAAAAAGAGGCGGCGGTCGGATTCGAACCGCCGAATGAAGGTTTTGCAGTTCAAAGCCATATCCATTCGCTCATCGACCGGACTACCCTCGACACAAAATCTACTGACGTTTTACACCCTATATTCACCCCACTTTTGGGGACATTCTCCTTGTAAGTGATTGGTTGTTGGTGTTAGGATCACCCGCTTATTATGAGCATTTTCATTGATCAAAATACACGAGTGCTGGTGCAGGGGATTACCGGTAGAGAAGGCAGGCGATCCACCAAAGAGATGCTGGACTACGGGACAGTGGTGTCGTGCGGGGTGACGCCCGGCAAACAGGGTAGAACCATTGAAGGGCTGCCAGTCTTTGATAGCGTGAAGGAAGCCGTGGCCTTTGATGGAGCGTTGAACGTGAGTGTCTTTTATGTGCCACCACTCATGGTTCTGGACGCAGCCACAGAAGCGATCGATGCCGGAATCAGGACGCTCGTGATCGTCACTGAGAATGTCCCCATCAAAGATGTTGCAAAGCTTTTTGAGCATGCACGACGTTGCGGTGCAAGAATTATTGGACCCTCATCCGTTGGCGTGATCGCTCCGGATGTGGGTAGGCTAGGCTCTATTGGAGGGCCAGATCCAGCCAGAGTGTATTCCAAAGGGCCGATCGGACTGATATCGAAAAGCGGAGGCATGTGTGCAGAGACAGCAGGTCTGTTAACGACCGCAGGTCTGGGTCAAAGTACTGTGGTGGGTATTGGAGGAGACGTGATCATCGGGACGACTTTCGCAGAGGTCATGGAGCTCTTCCAGGAGGATGAGGAAACAGAAGTGGTGGTGCTCTTTGGCGAGGTGGGTGGTGTCTACGAGGAAATTGCGGCAGAGATGGTTCGAGAGAAGCGTTTCACAAAACCAACCGTCGCATTCATTTCAGGCAAGTTTGCCGAGACGATCTCTCGGGGCTTAGCCCTGGGCCATGCAGGAGCCGTCGTCGAAGAAGGTTTTGGCAGCGCGGCGGATAAAATACAGGCATTGCGGGAAGCAGGTGTTCTGGTGGCCGACTATCATCATCAGATTCCGGAACTGGTGAAACAGGCACGGAGTGCTCTATGAAATTCAGGACTTCGATCAGTAAACTCGACGATGAAGACGTCATCATCAGGCAAGAACGGCTCTCCTCCCTGATAGAGGGATCTTCATTTTCGGACACCATTTTCCTCCTGCTGACGGGTCGAAGGGCGAATCGTAAGGAATCCGCCATGTTTGCTGCTTTGCTCGTCAGCATCATTGATCATGGGATGGGCACCACTTCGAGTCTGACTACCCGGTTTGTGATGTCTGGTGGGAACGCTCTGAACACCGCGGTGGGTGGAGGAATTCTGGCCCTCGGCGATTATCACGGTGGTGCCATTGAAAATGCCATGCTCCAACTGCGGGCCATCAGGGCTGGAGCAGGCGATCTTGAAGAGGCTGCCGCTAAGTATGTCCAGCGAGCCATGAGTAAGAAGGAGACAGTTTTCGGTTATGGACACAAAGTCTACAAAAAAAAAGACCCCCGAGCCGTCTCACTATTGGATCTGGCTCATAGCCTGAACTACACGTCTCCCTATATTGACCTGGCCACCTTCATCGAGACGGCTTTGGAAAAGGAAAAGGGAAAGAAAATTTGCCTGAACATCGATGGACTGGCTGCCGCTATTCTACTTGAGATGGATTTTCCCCCCTCTCTGGGAAAGGGCATTTTCATCATCGGTAGAGTGCCCGGATTAGTGGCCCAGGCAGTTGAGGAAAAAGAGAATGAAAAGCCCGTGCGTAGACTTGAGGAAGGCGAGATCGAGTATCTTCCCCAGGTGTAGTTGTTCCTCGTCGACGATGTCTCTGCCCTGCCTCCTCCTCGCTCCTTGACCTCGTTAGCACCATCCGCAAACGTCATCGTATTGATGAAAGGGATTGCTCAGGGCTTGCCTTTTTAGAACATTCATCACATTCTTGGAGCACTATGGAGTATTCAGAAAGGAGAGACCTATGCGTTTAGGATTTGCTTTACCTCAAGTCGGCCCTTTAGCAGGGGCTGAGGCCCTGATTCGGGTGGCCAAACGTGCGGAAGACCTTGAATTTGACAGTTTGTGGGTACTGGATCGAGTGCTCTGGCCGGTTGATCCTCAGTCCCCTTATCCGGTGGGGGATGGCACCTTGCCCGAGCAATACAAAAACGTGTTGGACCCACTGGAAACACTCACCTTTGTTGCCGCTCACACGACGAAAATCAGCCTGGGAACCAGCGTCCTCAACCTTCCCTTCTATAACCCGACCCTTTTGGCGCGGCGCTTGAGCACACTTGATGTTCTTTCAGAAGGGCGTCTGCAGGTTGGTTTTGGAAATGGATGGTCACCCGATGAGTACGATGCTGTCGGTACTTCTCTGAAGACTCGGGGCAAGCGGGCCGATGAAAGCCTTCAGGTCTTGGAAGCGATATGGACCACAGATCCGGTTGAATTCGAGGGAGAGTACTACCGCATTCCCAAGTCGTTTATCGGTCCCAAACCCGTGCAGAAACCGCGCCCGCCCATCTTCATGGCCGCCTATGTTCCGGCCGCTCTGCGGCGAGTGGCCCAATACAGCGATGGCTGGATGCCGGTGGGAATTCCCCTGGGTGGAGTGGCTCAGATGTTTGATGGCATCAAGGAAATGTCCCAGGAGTTCGGCCGCGATCCCGAGAAGCTGGATCTTCTGGTTCGGGCCAATCTCGAGATTTCAGATTCCCCGATAGACAACGAGCGTGCCGATTTCACGGGGACGCTCGAGCAGATCAAAGGGGA
>JAZFTY010000430.1:0-3355 GCA_036446935.1 Acidobacteriota bacterium
TGCAGTTTTGATCATGGTGCTGTGGGTCATGGTGGCCATGAGTTTATTGGCCCTGTCCTTCTCCGCTTCGATTCGCACAGAAGTCAATGCGGCCCGCAATGTGGTGGATCAGAAAGAATCCTACTACCTGTCGCGTGCCGGAATTGAGTATGCCATTTACAAAGTGATCGAATCACAGTCAGCCTTCGCTCAACTTCAGCGACAACGAGAGGGAGGTTTTCAGTCTCTGCCTCCGGTGCTCACCGGTTCTGTCAACTTGGCCATGGGGGGCGGGAACGCCAGTGTCGAGATCATCGACGAGACGGGGAAGATTAACCTGAATCTGGCCCCCAACTATCTGATTTACAATCTCTTGATCACAGTGGGAGTCGAAGAACAGGAGGCCCAGATCATCACCGATTCCATAGAGGATTGGAGGGATCGAGATGATTTGAATCGACTGAATGGGGCAGAGAGTGATTATTATCAGTCACTTCCTGAGCCCCACTTTGCCAAGAACGGCCCTTTTGATGTTCCAGAGGAACTCCTCCTGGTCCGGGGCATCACCCCGGAAATTTACTATGGTCGCAAAGGAACCACCGAGAGCGGTGAACAGTTCGAGAAATACGGTCTGCAGAAGTACCTCACCACCTTTGCCAGCATTAATCGGATCAATGTGAATTCAGCTTCCGTCCCTGTATTGGCGGCTGTTCCAGGATTGAATGTTGAAGCGGCGAACCTTATCTACGGCATGAGACAGGAAGCCCCTTTTCTGAATATCACGGAGGTCATGGAAAAGATCCCGGGGATTTCTACTGAGGCCGGCAGGCTTCTCTCTACCGTCCGTTCCAATGTGTATACTTTGATCAGTGATGGGCATCTGCTTCATTCAGAAGTGGTCAACCGGATCCGCTGCGTGGTTCAAATTCTGCCTACCTCTCCAAAAGGCTACACCGTGCTGTACTGGAATGAATCCAACATCGAACTGTGATCACCATGTTTAACCTAGATTCCGCTGTCGGAGTTCAGATTCGAGGAAACAGTTTGGTGTTTGCCACTGTTGCCAAGGGCTTTCAGGGCTATGTCCTGAAAGGTTGCGCCGTGGTGGAACACTATAGGGAATTACCCCATGAGGATCTTTACGCCTGGGTTCAACAATTTGGGGAAGACAACGGGTTTGACCGCGAGAATGTCATTCTAGGCTTACCCCGGGATCAGGTGGTGATTCGCCAGATCGAATTGCCCCTGGAGGTGGAAGAGAATCTGGATCAGGTGGTGCGCTTTCAGGTGGAGAAGTTTCAGCCGGTCGAAGAGGGACAGTCGTATTGCGACTACATCGTTCTGGAAAGAGATGTGGAAACGAAGAAGATCGTGCTTCAGACCCTTATGGTTCCCAAGCCCTTCCTGGACGAATGCCTGGATCTTTTCCATGAACTGAATCTTTACCCTGCCGCCATTCGTGTCTCCAGTGTGGGGCTGTTTCATGTCTTTTCAGCTCACCAGGACAGCTACCCAAAGAATCACCCCTCTTTGGTGGTGGATCTGGCTCTTGACGGTGTGGAGTTCGTCCTGGTCGGGGGTCCCGAGAAATTCCTCTCCAAGAAGGTACTGCTCTCTCAGGATGATTTGAGTTTTGAAAGACTGCTCCAGGAACTGGAGCGATTCTTCGCTCATCTGGAGATGGCAGGTGAGGGACTTGAGAAAATCTATCTGAGTGGCCCTTTGGCAGGCACTTTCATTGACGACTTCCGTGCCAAGTTTGGTGATTGTGAACTTCTGTCCGAGAAGCTGAACCTGAAGCAAAACGGAGATTCAGGGGATTCCGATATGAGTGGCTGGCTGGGTGCCATTGGACTTGCTATTTCGGGGACCAGTAAATCCCGGCCCGGAAAATTGAACCTCATTCCTCCCGAGAAGCGCGTGATTGCCGAGAGGCCAAGCCTGGTAACGACGCTATTGCTGGGCGGATTATTGGTGATCATGGGTCTTGCCCTCACAGCCCGAGAATATTTTCAGCAGCGGCAGCTTCTTGGCCAGGTTGAAACTCAGATTGAAGCACTCCAGGCTCGGGTGGATGAGACCATGACCCTCAGGAGTCAGCGGGACGAGCGCCAGGCTGAGTTGGATGAACTCCGTGCTCTCATCTCGGGGCAGCAAAAGGTTCTCTTGGTGCTGAAGGAATTGACGGAAAGAATCCCCGAGAATTCTTTTCTGCAAAACCTGAATATTCAGGGCAATCGGATCAGCATGACCGGTTTTTCTTCTTCCGCTTCGGCACTCTTGAAAACTTTGCTCGATTCTCAATACCTGGAAGCCGTCGAGTCGCGCTATATCACTCCTGATCGGACCATGCAGAACCGGGAGAAATTCAGTTTTGAGGCCACTTTCCAGGAGAGTGATTCAGAAGAGGCTGTAAAATGAGACAACTTTCCAAGCGAGATAAAAGAGCCTTAACCCTCCTGGGTGCAGTGGGAGTCGTGATCCTGCTGATCTTCGGCGTAATCTACTTCTACGATGTCAAAAGTGCGGTGGCAAGCGAGCTTGAGGACAAGGAACAGCTGCTGAGCCGATACGTTCAAGTCCTTCAGGAAGAGGGAAACTATCGAACTGAGCTGAGTCAACTGGACCGGGTTCTCAATGGGTATCGTCAGAGATTGCTGGATGCACAGGAAATCAGCCTGGCCACGATTCAGCTGGAGGAGGTCGTCCGCACCCTGGCAGCTGAAAACGGTATTCAAGTCACTCGGAGCAATCCTTTGCAGGAGCGTGAAGTGGGTGAAAACTATGTCAAAATCACCCTGCAGATCAACCTGCGCAGCAATATGCAGCAGTTGACCGGCTTTCTCTACGCTCTTTCGGCTCACTCCAAGTTTCTCCTGGTAGAGAACTTTTTCTTGAATAGCCTCCGTTCCCAGAACCAGGTTCGCATTCAGCCTCGCATGAATGTTTCCGGTTTCATTCGACTTTCTTAGGCGGGTGAGCATCCATAGAGAGAACAGAAAATGAAACGAAGGGTTGTTTTGATCAATGTGTTGATTTTTGCGGGGGTCGTTATATTTGCGGCGCGGTTCAGATCGACCTGGGACAGCTTCGAGCAGGAGCATAATCTCCAGGAAATCATCGAAAGTGCTCAACAGGGAGGGGAGAGTTCAGGCCTGTCCCCAGTGAAGCCCATGGGGAGGCCGGGACCTTTTTCCGAATTTGTGGTGGTATCCCAGAAAACGCTCTTCGCGGAAAGTCGCCGTTCCGAGTCTCAGGAAGAGGTGGTGGTTCAGGATCCTGGGTTGGTCGTAGAGGAACCTCCCAAGTGGGCGGCCCGGCCCATGCTCCACGGTGTGTCAGCCGTGGGGAGTAGAAGGCTGGGTGTGATGACGGT
>JAZFTY010000431.1:0-4407 GCA_036446935.1 Acidobacteriota bacterium
TCCACCTGGGTCTCGGTCAGGCTGGTCAGACGAGCGTTCAGGTACGCCTCCAATGCCCGTCGTCGTCCCGTGGGTTCTCTCAAAAGCTCCACCTTCTGCCCCTGTAACTCGCCTTGCCGAGCTTTGAGGGAGTTGAATTTCTCCTCCATTTGTTCGTAGGTGTACTCGTTGGCCTCTATATTGCCGTCAGCGTCGGGTATCTCCAGCAAGTAAGGACCTTCTCTCAACACTTCCAGCTCTGTCTCCAAGCCTTCTTTTTGGGCATCACCCGCTGTCTCGAGTAAATAAATGGCTGCCTGCAGGCGACTCCGCTCAGTGGTAAAGGTTTTGCTGATGGCCGCCAGTTCGAGTCTCACCAGGCGCTCTTCGGCTTCGATCTCAGCCAGTTCAGGCGCGATCTCTGTTTCAGCTTCCTCGACTCCCTGGCGGAGCTCTTGGTAGCCTGGTAAAGCCTGAATGGCCTGCACTTCCTCACCTCGTCTGGGTTTCAGGTCGATGAGCACCTCTCGGTATTTCTCAACAAAATCCCGTTGGTAGGAAATCCAGGGACGAAGACCCCAGACTTCATCGTACAGTGCCCACACCAAGCTCAGCATGAGCAGCAGCGAAAAAATCGCTGTGACGGTAGCCAAAGAGGACTTGGCAATGGGGTCCTCCTTGGGAACGGGTCTTTGGTCAAGTTTCCGTGTGTGCCACCAGGAGAGAAAACGTTGGACTAAATTGCTCATATGTTAAACCAGGGAGTGACCATGACGTTCTTAATCCGGAAAAGCAGGCGAAGGATGATCTTTATGGGGAGTGCCCACATGACCAGTAGAAAACTCAGCAGTGTCAGATATTGCACAAGAGTCATTTGATGGTAAATTTTCCGATTAAAATCATTCCACACAAAGAGTTTGTGGGTGAGCCATCCAAAAACGACAAAATAGAGCCCTACTGCAGCAGCACCAAAAAGACCCACCCAGGGTTGGTTGACAACGCCGAAGATCTCATGGAGGTCCCGGTTGACCTCAAAGACCAGTCGGTGGTGATCCCAGGTTTGACCGGGCCAGAACCACATCCACCCCGGACCTCGGATGAAGGTGCCGATAAAGACCATGGCTAACCAGAGGACGAAAAAGCCAAACAAAAAGGTGAGAATAGCGAACTTGCGCTGTCGAAAGGTGTAATAGCCATTTCCCAGGGGGTTGGTGTCCACATAGGGAATGATGATCAGCCCGATAAGAATGAAAGTGGGCATCACCACACCAGCAATCCAGGGGTCGAAATAAACCAGCATCTCCTGCAGACCCAGGAAATACCAGGGAGCCTTGGCCGGATTCATGGTGAGGTTAGGATTGGCCGGTTCCTCCAGTGGCGCGTTCAGGGTGATCGACCAGATCATCAGGATCACCGTGACAATAATGGCGGCCAGAAACTCGACTCTCAGAAGGTGGGGCCAAACATAGAGCTTCTGCGCCCATTCTTCCCGATAGGGTTCAACTTTTCGGTGGTGTGTCTTGGCCAGCTCCGGATCCTTCTCCAGGCGATCAATCAGGCGGTCGTTGGCCAGGGCCTGGCGGAAGCCGTACCAGGTAAAGAAAGGAACCAAGAATAGCATGGCGACGATCGGAACATTGTCCGGCGCCGAAGTGATTTCCCAGAGTTGTCCCCAATCCATACTTTTTCAGTGACCTCCTCCCCGACTACTTACGGGGAAATTTCATTTCCGATTCCAACATGACCGGGGCCGGGCCCGAAATACTTCCGTCTTTGCGGACACGCCAGAAATGGACAGCCAGAAAGACAGAGAGGATGAGGGGAATGGCAATGCAGTGCCAGATATAGGCTCGCAGCAAGGCATTGGAGTCCACAATGGATCCCCCCAAAAGTGCAAACCGTACGTCGTTGTATGCGGTCATCCCCAGTAAAGAGCCGAAGGGGCCTTCATGCCCCAGGAGTGGGGTGGCTCGAGCCATATTGGTTCCCACCGTCACCGCCCAGAAGCCCAGCTGATCATCCGGAAGCAGATAGCCCGTGAAGGAAAGCAGCAGGGTCAATACCAGTAAGATCACGCCCACGCTCCAGTTAAATTCTCGGGGACTCTTGTAAGAACCGGTCAAGAAGACCCGAAACATGTGCAGCCAGACGGTGATGATCATCAAATGGGCTCCCCACCGGTGCATGTTGCGCAGCAGGCCTCCAAAGGGAACATCGTTGTGAAGGTACATGATGTCCTGATAGGCCTGGCCCTTGGTGGGGTGATAGTAAAACATGAGAAAAACGCCGGTAATGGTCAAAACGATAAAAAGATACAGCGTGATCCCACCCATTCCCCAAGTAAAACCAAAACGGACGGCATCGCGATTCACCTTGGCGGGCTGCAGATGCAAGAAGACGTTGGTCAACACCGCCAGCGCCCGGTTGCGGGGCGTCTCATCCAGCTTGTGGCGGAAGATGGATTTCCAGACTTGGGTCCGCTTGTAGTCTTTGGCGGCCTTAAGGTCTTTTTTCCCTTTGTCGATGAAAGGGTTCAAGCCTTCTTTGAGACGGTCTAACAGGGAAGAGGACCCCTGTGATCCGCTTTTGTCCGGCTTGGGTTCCGGTGTTACGCTTTTTTCGTCGTCATTCATGGGTCACTTGTGGGAGAAAACAGTCTGAGTTCCAGGTCAAACACCCGTTAAAAAAGAACCTTCGTCATCGAAATGGCAGGGTGCTCCCGGGGGGCATTGGTAGAGCTGACTGGCATCGACCACGATCTGTCCCTCGGCATCGAGTTCCACCCTGGCCCGGTCCATGGGCCGTGGTGCAGGTCCTTCGAAATTAATCCCTTCGCTGTCGTACCCGCTGCCGTGGCAGGGGCATTTAAATTTGTTTTCGCCCTCCACCCAATCGGGCGTGCAGCCCAGATGGGTGCACTTGGCGTAGATGACGAAAATTCCCTGGGCGTTGCGAACCACCCAAATCCGATGTTTCTGCTGAAATCGGGTATCCACCCCATAACCGAAATCTGAAGGAGGGCCGATGCGAAACCGGGTCTTGGGCTCGAAAAGAGTCCGAGGAAAGAAGAAACGCATGGCCATCAGTAGATTGGTGCCGATGAATCCGAACACACAGAGCCAGGCAAACTTGCGCCGGCGCATGAGTTGTTTCTCACTCGGTCCCTGGGGGCTTTCACCGACCTCTTGAGACGGGTCTTCTTGTTGAACCTTGTCTGCTTGGTCCTTTTCTTCTGCCATAACTACTTCTCTCGGATGGTTTCTTGTTTACTTCTCTTATGACCTCTTCTAAGGTCCCCCAATCGCCCAAAAACTATTGAGGCGTCAAAGATATATATTGCCCCGGAAGTCTGTCAAGATTTTCATTTGTCCTGTCGAAAGGTGACAAAGAGGATCGTCGACATAATCGTAAGCGGGGGAATCAAGAGCACGACAATCCCCAGGTTGATGGCATCAACGGCACTCTGCACCTGACCCTCCAAGGCACTCCTGCACATGGCGCAGCCTTGGGCTGCCGCCGGGGAGGAGAAGAACAGAAAGAGAAGGGAGGAAAAAAGTGAAGTTTTCATTTTCCGAGTCATCTTCGAAGTTCCAGAAGCCTCAGACTGTCTGGGAAGACAATAAACATTAAGATGATGCAGATCACCAGAGCCGGGATGAGTGTCAGCGTGAGGCTCAACTTTTCAAAGCGCAGATGCATGAAATAAGCCACGATCAAGGCCGTCTTGATCAGCGAAAAGCTGATCAGCAGGGTCAGCATCAGACCTGCAGATAGGGCAATATAGGCCAGGATCACTTCCGCGATGGTCAACACCACCAACCCGCTCCAAACCGTGAGGTAAAGCCGGTTGCTATGACTTCCATGTAATGCTTCCATAGTTCTATTTCCTTAAAGCGTGCAGGACAGCAGGTAGACCATGGGGAAGATGAACATCCACACCAGGTCCACAAAATGCCAGTAAAGACCGCTGATTTCCACATCTTCGGCAGAATACTTTCCCTTAGAGAACCCCCAGGCAATCGTTCCCAGGTAAATCACTCCCCCCGTGACATGGGTCATGTGAAGACCGGTTAAGGTGAAAAAAGTGGCGCCAAAAAGCGGGACGTCCCAGGGATTCCCAAAGGGCGTCACCCCTTCGTGGATCAGTCCCAGCCACTCATTGGTGTGCAGGATCATAAAGAGCAACCCTCCCGAAATCGTAGCCAGAAGCCAACCTACGGTTCGTTTGACCTGCGCTTGCTTGGCACTCTCCACGGCCATGACCATGGTCAAGGAGCTGGAGAGCAGACAGAACGTCATCACCGTGGCCAGGAAAATGCTGGACCCTTCAAAGGGTCTGGGCCAGTTTTCAGTGGAAATCCGCACATAACTGTAAGCGATCACCAGAGCCGAAAAAGTCAGCGTATCGGAGACGAGAAAAAGCCACAT
>JAZFTY010000432.1:0-3980 GCA_036446935.1 Acidobacteriota bacterium
CCCTGTGGGACCTCAACAGTGCCATCATGCGGGACAGTTCTTCCACACTGCCCCAGAGTCTGAAGCGGCGGATTGCTACACGGTTGGGGAAGCTCAATAACTCCACCTATTGTGTGAGTCACCACTGCGGCATCTTGCAGCGCGAAGAAGAAGAGGACAAGATGAAGGACGAGGGGTGGAGCATGAGTGATGAAGATGTTCACTCCCTGCTGGTCGACAAGGAAGGCGGCCAAGACGACTTCGAAAAAGCCTGTTTCGATTTCGCCGATGCCATGACCCTGGATCCTACCTCTATCCCGGAGGAGGTCTACGAGCGCGTCAAGAAACTCCTTTCCCCGGCCCAGATCGTTGAACTCTCGACCGTGGTGGGATTCTGGAAGCTGTACAACACCATTCACAGTGGGCTGAAGGTGCCTCTTGAGGGCCACTTACTGGAGTTCTCCGGCTGGATCAACGCGGAATAGAGCGCGCTGCGCGCGCGTTCCAGGTCCCAAGTTTAAACTTCCAGGTTTGGAATTTGGAACTTTGAATTTCCGCTGACGGCAGTCAGCCTGTCAGCGGTCAGCGTCCCAATCGAAATCTAATGCCGCCCATCAGGGTGCGCGGCAATCCAGGCCGGGCCCCGGCCGGCCTGCGAGCGGTAATGTAGGCCTGATCGGTCAGGTTACGCAGGGAAAGGAAAAGAGACACGCCGTTCCTTTCGGCCGTCAAGTCGTATTCACCGGAGAGGCTGAAAACAAGATAGGCATCGGTCGCTTCCAAGAGGGGTATTGGACCCTGACCGGCCTTGGTGCGCATCCCACTGATGGCAGTAGCCTCCACAGCAAGCCGCCAGCGGGCCTTTTCAACACCGATGCGGGCATTGAACTGATGCCTGGGAAGATAAGGGAGTTCGTCTCCGACGGCCACGTTGCCCCAGGGTTCGAAGTCACTCTCAAAGCTGTTTTTGAATTTCCCATGGGTGAAGGTATAGGCAAATTGAATAGGAACGCGGACGCTCAGACCGAACCTGTCGCCTAAGTCCGCAGATCCCGATGCTTCCAGTCCCAGGACCAGGACTTCGCCGCCATTGAAAAGATCCCCCTCCCCAGTACCTCCGGTCGCCAGCGTATCGACACCCAGTAGGTTGTCATAGTCGTTGACGAAACCGGCCACCTCCAAGCTCAGAGGCTGACTTCGGATTCGCAACCCGAACTCATAATTGAGGCTTTCCTCTGCTTCCGTAACTTCATTTGAACCAGGACCGGGTGGGGCGAAACCTTTGTGTACCCCCCCGAAAAGGCCTAGGGTGGGGGTAGGATCGAAATTGACACCGAGGCCTGGAATAAACACTTGAACTTCATTTTTGCGAATCCTGGTGGGGGTGATTCGCTCCGGATCACTTGTAGAAAAGTCGGTCCTCAAGAGATCGATGTTTTCGTATCTGAAGCCCGGACTGAGTGTCCATCTGCCCCATTCCATTTCGTCTTGGATGAATAGCGCCCAGGCTTTGGCCTCGCCGATGCGATTGGATTGACTGCCGGGTGCTCCCCTGGAGGTGAGGGCCATGGTGCCGTTTCGCATCTGGAACCCGTCTTCATGTTGAAATCGGTCTTCCTGATCCTTGTGGAAGCGAAAGCCAAACTCAAACCGGTTCCGGGTATCTCCTTGGTCAAGCTGCAATCCCAGGACGGCTTGAAGTCCCTGTGAATAGTACTCGCGATTGTTAGCCCTGACGGCCAGCGCATCAGGATCGCTTTCGGCGCCCTTGGCTATGGCCAATTCAGCTGAATAGGTGTCGAGATCATTGAAGATTTCGCTGATGCTGGTTCCCGATACGCTTTGGAGCTTGTACCAGTTGCGCTGGAAGTTGTTTTGGTAAAAGGTGGCTGTCAGGTCAAAGTTTCTTGCTGGTACGATGAAGTAACGGGCCTGGTATTGCTCGTGATCCGATTGAAACACGTCTTGCTGTGATCCCCGATAACGCCGCAACGAGTTGTCTGCGAAGTCGGTATCCGTCAAACCCAGATAGGTCTCCTCCGAGACCTGCTGGGTCTTGCCCAGCTTGATCTCCAATTCCTGATAAACACGGGCGCTGCCACCGCTGTGGAGGCGGAACTTGGCCAGGTAATCGCTGATGTCAAAACCCGTGTTGCCTCCCCCATCGAGTTGTTTAAATCCGTCGGTGGCCATCTGGTAGGTTTCTGCAACCCAGGCGAAATGCTTGTAGGAGTCGCCCAGGTTCAGATGAAGCTTTCGGGAGTTGTCGACCCCCAGGGCCAGGTTGCCTTGTAGACTAAAGTCTTCGGGTATGCCGGTGGAGATCAGATTTAAAGCGCCCCCATTGGTCCTTGGACCATACTTGATCTGACTGGAGCCTTTGCGTACCTCAATGGCCTCCATGCGTCCTGTGACTGGGAAGTAATAGGCAGCAGGAGCGGCATAAGGGGCGGGGGCGATGAGAACCCCGTCCTCCATAAGTGTGATCTTGGAGCTTCGCTCAGCGCCTGTGCCCCGCATACCGATATTGGGACGAAGGCCATAGCCGTCCTCTTCCTGAATGTTCACGCCGGGGACCTGGCGCAGGATCTGATGGATGTCATCGTAAGCCAGCAGCTGACTCTCCAATTTGTCCTGGCTGACGTAATGGGCGGAACCGGGTATCTCTCCTACCTCGGAAGCCTCCCCGATCACCATCACCCGCTCTCGAATGATCGCTTGTGAATCAATTTGCAAGATGAGATCCAACGTAGGGTTCTGACTGGGAGATAAAAGAATTTCCTGGACGGCGCTCTGAAAATACTCCTTTTTGCTACTCAAATAATAGGGAGCGGCGGGCAGGTCCTCGAATCGAAAAGCGCCCGCTGGGTCTGTGCTCACGCTCTGCTCGATGCCCGTCTCTTCGTTTCTCAAGGTGACCGTGACTTGCTGGATCACTCCGCCTCCCGTGTCCAGGACACGCCCTGAAATAGAACCATGACCATCGGAGGAGGAGGCTCCGGCAACGAGTGTGATTGCGGATAGAATCAGGAAACTGAAGATCAGGGAATACCTGCTGTTGACCCCAAAGGTCACGGTCCACCTCTCTTAAATTGAAATTGAAATTCAATTTCAATTAGGAGTATAACGCGGTGGCTCAGAGTGTCAAGCGGGAGCGCGCTCTACGCGCGGGTTCCAGGTTCCAGGTTTCAGGTTCGAATTTGGAATTTGAAATTTGTTTGGAATTTGGGATTTGGGATTTTGAATTTCCACAGACCGCTGGCCGTGGGCAGCGGTCTGTGGTCTGCGGTCAAACCTCCAGCTCCGGGTGCTTCAAATGAAAGTCCGTGGCATCCTGGTAGCGCTTGGCCAGGGCCAGGATTTCAGCCTCGGCATAGAGCTTCCCCACACATGTGACGCTGCTGGGGGTCCCGTTTTCGGTGAAGCCATTGGGCAGCACGACACAGGGATGGCCGGTCATGTTGGTCAAGGGAATGTTCTTGCCCAGGGGGCTGTTGCTGGGGGTGCCCGGTGCACTGGGAGGGGCCACAATAACGTCCACCTCATTCATGAGTTGGGCCATTTCCTTCATCAGGAACACCCGCACTCGATCGGCTTGTATGTATTCAACGGCAGGGATCATGCGGGATTGTCGGAAGCGCCTGGGCCAGGCAGTGGGTCGAGCCAGCAAGTCAACTCGCCTGCTTCGGGTCAGCTCATCGTGGGCCGCTGCCGCTTCCGCATACAGAATGAGCCGAGCCACATCGAGGGGATAGTCTGGGAACTCAACGGGAATCAAGTCCAGGCCCAGAGAGCGCAGTGTGGTCAGGGTGGCTTGATCGTTGGCCATCCACTGAGCGCTGTCTCGCTCTTCGTCAAAAGCACTCTTGAGGTAACCCACCCGCAACCGTTGAATGTCCAGCTCCGGATCCCAGTTGAAGGGTAAGTCCACCAGGGCTCCGTCTTTGCCGTCAGGTCCATAAATGGCATCGAAGACCAGGGCGCAGTCTTCCACGCTCCGG
>JAZFTY010000433.1:0-2843 GCA_036446935.1 Acidobacteriota bacterium
TCTATAGGTTCCGCTCGCCCCCGCAAACTTTTGATGCAAGGCCTCCACCATGTCGATCTTCTCCTGATCCGATAGATCGGCCGGACTCTCATATCGATCCTGGATCATGGGCCGCTCTTTGGCCATGTAATTGCGACTAAAATACTCCGAGGTGATGATCATAATGCCCGTCCAATCCATCACCTGACCCTCGCGAGCATAGTCCGTCAACTTCCACACACCATAAAGACGCTCGTCCTTCTGTCCATAGGCACCGTTTGCCAGCATAAGCACTGCCAGGATTGCAAAAATAACCCATCCGAATTTCACTGCTTCCTCCAGAAAAAAGGGGTACAAGGAGACGGTCACATCCGGGACGGAATGGCCCGGAAGAGCTGAGATCAAAACACCTTGATATTTCTGCCGTTACGGGTATAGGGGGCGGCTCCCAACTCGAGAAGCAATTCAATGGTCGGTTCGTGCGGTCCCCCCAGACGCCTCCGGAACCTGCCATCGTAATTGTAGTCCTTGAGGTGCCGATAAACCAAACCGTCAGGGTCCGCCAAGGCGATGCTCATAGCCGTCTGCCCATACATATCCATGGCCTCCAGGTCGGCACCTTTTTCGGCCAGGAACTGAACCACTTCGGTCAACCCGTACAGGGCCGCGCCGTGCAGTGCAGTCCGGCCGCCCAGGCCCACCGCCTTGACGTCACCGCCCCATTGTTCTGCCAGCTTGACGGCCTCCAGAAACTTTTTCCGCTGCTCTCTGGTAATGTTCCTGCGGTCCGGACCTATTCCCGCCGCCACCATCATGGGGGTGATCTCCTCTGTGGTCGCCAGGGTGGGATCGGCTCCAGCTTCCACCAGCACATGCATGGCATCCAGATCGGCGACCGCCGCCGCCAGCAGGAAGGGAGTCGCGCCGGTTAGGCCCACCTGGGGATGAGAAAGCCCCCGGCTGCGGCCAAATCGATGGATGTCATAGGGCAGGAAGTCTTTCTTGATTCGGGCATTCGGATCCGCTCCGCGATCCAGGAGCGCCCGCACCAGTTCCAGCATCTGGGGATGCAGCCAGAAACGGTCGGTTGGCATTGGACGGCTGAAGAGAGCGATGATCCCCTCCTGCAGTGCCCAGTGCATAGCTGTCAGCCCATAACCATCCGTTGCCATCGGGTTGGCACCCTTTTCCAGCAGGAATAAGGCCACCTCTTGCTGGCCGTTGGAACTCGCCAGCACCAATGGGCTGCCATCGTCGGGCGTGGCATCCTCGATGGACGCTCCCGCTGCCAGCAGGATGCGGACCGAATCCAGATCACCCGCCTGGGCGGCGAACATCAAGGGTGTGAAGCCACCCCTCACCTTGGGAAAATAGACGTTCTCGTTGTAGAAATCATACAAGGCGACACTCTTGTCAATGATTTTTGGAGTGTAAAGAGGCAATGTGGCCGAGCGGGCATTGAGGTCCGCCCCATGTTCAACCAGGGCCCCCACCACCGTCGGGTGTTTTTGAGCCGTCGCCCACATCAAGGCCGTCTGCCCACGCTCGGCTTCCGTCGCGTTAACATCCGCTCCGAAAACCAGAAGCGACTTCACCGCCTCGGTGCTGCCCGTGCGCGCGCAGGTCATGATTGGAGTCTCTCCCGTCACCTGGGCGGCATTCGGATTGGCCCCGGCCTGAAGCAGTTTTTGGACCATGGCATCATTCCCGTTCGTGCAGGCCAGTGAGAGAGGCGTGACGCCGTAGACATCTGCCCTGTTCACCCGGGCACCGGCATCCATGAGAAGCTCAACCATTTTCAGATCGTTCCGGTCAGCTGCCCAGGCCAGAACTGTCGCCCCATAGACCTGGGGAGCATTCACATCAACATCCCCTTCGAGCAGGGCACGTACCGCCCTATGATCGCCCTCTCTGACCGCATCCACCAGCTCAAGGTCACTGCCGGCGGCAGTGCTGGTGAGAAACAGCAGGGGTACTATCCACAGAAGTGGCCACCCTTTTACCTGAATGCCCATATTCTCAGTCCTCTCATCTACATGGTGACCAGATCCAATTTTCCGGTCGCGTCGCTGTACTCGCTATCGATGAAGCCTTCGGCGGGAACCTTGGCCGTGTCCAGAAGGGTCAGGAGCAGATTCGAAAACGGCACATCCTGATAGTGGAGATGGCGTCCTCCCTTGACCTTGCCTCCTCCCCCACCCAGCAACAGCGTGGGCACGTCGTGGTGAATATGTCCCATGCCATCGCTCAAAGCGCCTCCGTAAAGAACCAGCGAATTGTCCAGCAGGGAGCCGTCCCCGTCCGGCGTGGATCGCAGGCTGTCCAGGAACTCGGCGAACAGCCGGGAATGGAAAGCGTCAATCTGCACGCAGTTCTCGATCAAGTCAGTCCGACCCCCGTGGTGGGACGACGAGTGATGCCCCTCCGACACGCCCAGCTCGGAATAGTCTCCCGCACCTTGTTCCTGGCCCCACATGAAGGTGACGACTCGAGTCAGGTCGCCCTGGAAGGCCAGAACCATCAGATCAAACATCAACCGGGCATTTTCTGAATAGGTGGGCAGGAGACCGGCGGGCCGCTTCAGGTCGGGCAGTTCCCGGGAGGCCTGTTCCTCGGCCAGCTGAATACGCCGTTCAATATCGCGAATCGACTCGAGATATTCGGTGAGCTTGCCGCGGTCGCTGGGCCCCAGCTCCCCCATCAGGCGGGCCACACCCTGGGTGACCGAATCCAGAACGCTGCTTTGTTCCTTGACCAGGCGGCGGCGCAGGGCCGGGTCGGTGCTGCCCTCTTCGCCTAACAGGCGTTCGAAAACCTTACGCGGGTTGTGTTCCATGGGGAGAGGTGTTCTGGGACCACGCCAT
>JAZFTY010000434.1:0-2423 GCA_036446935.1 Acidobacteriota bacterium
TCTTTAATCAATTCTGATCTAAAGCGACGAATGGGAGGATATGGTCGCGGAGCCCGCATGAAAATAGAGAGCGATCAGATCGAAATTTTCTCCGGGGTAAGACATGGATCCACGCTCGGGTCGCCCATCGCCTTTATCGTGCACAACAAGGACTGGGTGAATTGGTCAGAGATCATGTCGGCGGAACCGAATCCTGAAGGCGCTGAGAAAAGATTGGTGACACGCCCGCGACCCGGCCATGCTGACCTGGTGGGAGCATTGAAATATGGATTCGACGACATGAGGAACGTTCTGGAGCGGTCGAGTGCTCGCGAGACCACTTCCCGTGTGGCCGTAGGCGGCTTCTGTAGGCTTCTTCTACGGGAGTTGGGGATCCAGATCTATAGCCATGTTGTTTCCATCAAGGACATTCGCATCTCCAACGAGCAGTTGGAGAAGGTTTCCAGTGATCTGATCCCCAAAATTGAGTCTTCCGAGATGCGTTGCTCTGATCCTTCCCTGGATGAAGCCATGAAGAAGGCTGTCGATGAGGCTATTGAGAAGGGAGAGACGATTGGAGGGACTTTCGAGGTGCGGGCCACCGGTGTTCCTCCTGGTCTGGGAAGCTATGTTCACTGGGACAGGAAGCTGGATGGCAGGCTGGCCCAGGCCATGATGTCGATTAACGCCATTAAGGGTGTGGATGTCGGAAGTGGGCTAGAGTCCGACCCCTATGGAAGTGAGTTTCATGATGAGATCTTTTATGACGAAAAGGATCGGCAGTTTTTCCGAAAGACCAATCGTGCGGGCGGGATTGAGGGTGGTACCTCCAACGGTGAGGAAATCATCGTCCGGGGCATTGTTAAACCAATTCCCACCTTGCGTCGACCCTTGATGTCGGTCGATTTTCAAAGCAAGGAACCCTTTGAAGCTCAGTATGAGCGTTCCGACACCTGTATTGTTCCTGCGGCAGGGGTGGTCGGAGAAGCCATGGTGACCATCGTACTTGCTCAAGCCGTACAGGAGAAGTTTGGTGGGGATTCCCTACAGGAAATCAAGACCAATCTGGAGAACTACTCTGCGGCCCTCAGAGAGATGTGAATGATCCGACCTATCTTGAAGTACGGAGCTCCGGAGCTCGAAACCAAAAGTACACCCATCACCCGGTTTGACGAGGAAATCAAGACTCTAGCGGAGGATATGCTGGAAACCATGTATGCCGCACCTGGAATTGGTCTGGCGGCTGCCCAGGTAGGGGTCAATCTTCGGTTGATGGTCATCGATATCACGGGAGGAGAGGAGCAAGGCCACCAGATCATTTTCACCAACCCTGAGATTACGGAACAGGAGGGAATCGAGGAAGCCGAGGAGGGGTGTCTGAGTATTCCAGGATTCACCGCCATGATTGAACGGCCCAGTAAAGTTCATGTGGTCGGACAAGATCTGGAGGGCAATTCCCAGGATTTGGATGCAGAAGGGGTCCTGGCACGAGCCGTATGCCACGAGATTGATCACTTGGATGGCATCCTCTACCTGGATCACACATCGGTTTTGAAGCGTGATCTGATCAAGAGGAAAATCCGAAAGCTCATTCGTGCCGGAGAGTGGTAATGCGAGTGCTATTCCTGGGAACTCCGGGATTCGCCATACCTTCCCTCCAGGCCCTCCTGCATTTTTCGAATCCGGACTTTGAGTTGGTGGGAGTCGTGAGTCAACCGGATCGGCCGGCTGGCCGAGGACAGAAACTCACCCCGCCCCCGGTGAAGGTTCTGGCCGAACAATCCGGCCTTCCTGTTTTCCAATCCGAGCGTCTGCGCGACCATCCGGATGCCCTGCAGTTTTTGAGAGAAAAAGATCCTCAATTAATTGTTATTGTCGCCTTTGGGCAGATCTTGACCCCTGAATTTTTCGATTACCCGACTCTGGGAAGCCTGAATGTGCATGCCTCACTTCTTCCCAAGTATCGGGGCGCAGCCCCCATCACCCATACCCTCATCAACGGGGAAACCCAAACTGGGGTCACGATCATGAAAATTGACGAGGGAATGGATACCGGAGACATCGTCTCTCAAGGCACGGTCGCCGTCGAAGAAAACACCACGCAGGGAGAGCTGGAGGACCTTTTGGCCCACCAAGGGGCGCAACTGCTCATCCAGACCCTCCCTCCCTATGCGAAGGGAGAGATGCGCCCCCAACCTCAGGATCAAAAGAAGGCCACCTATGCGCCTCGAATGGCAAAGCAGGACGCTCAGATCGACTGGAATCGGTCCGCTCCAGAGATTCACAACTGGATTCGTGCCCTAAATCCGTGGCCAACGGCCGCTGCTCACTTTCAGGGGGTAAAGGTCAAGATCTGGCGTAGCCGAAGAGTGGAAGAAAGTGTGGGGGATTCAAGGCCTTCAGGTCGACCCGGTGCGATTCTGGCCTTCGGTCAGGACGAGATC
>JAZFTY010000435.1:0-11044 GCA_036446935.1 Acidobacteriota bacterium
CAAGGAATCGACCCAAAACTCCGGGATCACTGAAGTGATGCTTCGAGCCTTGCTTCGAAACGTGGCCTCTCGTGAGGATGCCGTCTCCTGGATGGAGTTGGAGCGTTTGGGAACTGAGATCAGGGTCGTGAATGAACCCGACTTCTTTGGCTTTCAAGCCACCGTTCTCTCGCCTCACCTGGAGAGGGTGTTTGAAATCCTGATCGATTGGACTCGCAGCGCAGCGGTGAAGGAAGAGGATCTTATCCTGGCCCGGCTGGAGGTCCTGGCTCTTCTGAACGCTGAGAAGGAGAACAGATCTTTGCGTCTTCTGGGCTTGACGCGAAGACGGGTGTTTTACGACCATCCCTATGGATGGGATCGATACGGGACGTTGGAGAGTGTTTCCGGCTTGCCCCTGAAGTCTCTTCAAGCCTGGGTGGAGAGTGAAATGACCAGCGTCCATCCCTGGATTATGGTCCACGGAGATATCGAAGGGACCTCCTTCTTAAGGAATTTTGTCTCCACGCTGAGCGACTCCAGCTATGAAGTCCGTAAGCCCATCAGAAGAAGGATCTCGCAGCAGAAGGATCCGTCGGATTCCAAAGGACAGCCTGTCTTCGAAGAAGAGGAGGATGAGGTGATAATGGCCTTTCCCGGAGCGACCAGGGGGTCGCGTGACGAGGCGATTGTCGATGTCCTGGAAGGGGCTTTGTTCCGCCCAGGAGGTCGATTTTCAATTTCCCTTCGAGACCAGGGTCTTGCCTATCAACTCAGAATGTTTCAGCAGACAGGCTTCAATGGGGGAGCCCTTTTCGCTTCTTTTGCAGCCCTGGATGGAAAGGGAACAGCAGCCCGCGACGAGTTACTCAATCAGTTGAGTCAGCTCGAGCAGGTTCCACTTCGGGAGAAGGAATTTCTCAATGCCGTGGTGGGTGCCATCACCAGGGCTCACGTTCGACAACAATCGGGAGAGGACTATATTGTCGAGCTGGGGCACCATGTCTTGGCAAAAGAGGGAGTGGATCCTACTCAACAGTATCTCACGACGCTAAGAAGGGTTAAGCGGGAGGACCTCATGGCTCTGGCGAAGAGATACTTTAAAGAGCAGGAGGCAGAAGTGAAGAAGCAGGAACCAGAAGACGGGAGCCAAGATCCAGTATCCGAAAAGGAGAACCCAGAACCTATAACTCCGAGTCCAAGACCGAGTTTGAGGAGATGAACCACTCGATTAGTGTCAGTTGTCAATGGTCAGGCGGTCAGGTGGTCGGCCACCCCGGTGGTCAGCCATGAAAGCAGTCATCATGGCGGGGGGGCAGGGAACTCGTTTCTGGCCTGTGAGCCGGGAAGCAAAACCCAAGCAGTTCCTGGCCATAGGCGGATCCGGAACCCTGTTGCAGGAGACGGTGGCCCGGTTTCAACCGTTCCTGGCAGAGGGAGACGTCTACGTGGTGTGCGGCCAGCGGTACGTCCAGCAGGTACGAGAGCAGTTGGATCAACTCCGGGAAGATCAGATTATTGTCGAGCCCTCAGCCCGGAATACAGCTCCCTGTATCGGACTGGCGGCCCTCCATTTAAGGCGTCATTTTCCCGATGAAGTCATGTCGGTTTTTCCCGCTGATCACGTCATCCAGGATGTGGCTGAGTTTCATCAGGTTCTCCAGGCCGCACAGGAGCTTGCAAGGGAGGGCTGGTTGGTGACCTTTGGCATCCACCCTTCCTATCCTGCAACGGGCTACGGATATGTGCAGAAAGGTGATCTCCTGGGAGAAATTGCAGGGTGTGCGGCTTATGAAGTGGCCGGATTCACCGAGAAACCGGATCGTTCTCGGGCGGAGCAGTTCTTGAAAGAGGGCACCTATTATTGGAACAGCGGAATGTTCGTCTGGGCCATAGACAGGATACTGACCGAGATGGAAAGGCATATGCCGGAGTTGTACCAGGCCCTCATGGAAATTGACGGAAGTTGGGAAGACCTCGCGGGTATGGAAAAGCTCTACTCGGGGCTTGAGAAGACTTCCATTGACGTGGGTGTGATGGAGAAGGCGGAGAAAATCGCGGTGATTCCCTGCACACTGGGATGGAGTGATGTGGGCAATTGGAGGGCATTGGAACAGGTCGAAAAAAGTGATGAGAAAGGAGTGATATCCAACGCTCCCCACGTCAATATCGACAGCCGTGATACTGTTCTCTACACCTCAGAGGGTAAGTTGATTGCTCTTGTGGGAGTCGAGGATCTGGTGGTGGTGGACTCTCCGGATGCCCTTCTGGTCTGTGCCAGAGAACGCATCGAGGATGTGAAGCAGGTGGTAGAGCATCTCAAAAAACTGGGCTGGGACGAGTATCTGTAGGATGAGTGAAATACTGGACGACATCGAGGCGATTGAAAAGCTCGACGCAGACGGGATGCTGGGGATTCTTGGCTCCTTTGATCGACAGCTGGAGGAGGCTCTTGAGATTGGGCTGAAGGCGGACATTTCTGTTCCCAAGGCCATTCAAAAGGTGCTTGTCTGCGGGCTTGGGGGCTCGGCCATCGGCGGGGATTTTCTGAGTGCGTACCTGGGAACAGATTTGAAGGTTCCCTTTTCCGTCCACCGCAACTATTCCGTCCCCGGGTATGCCGATGAGACAACACTGGCCTTGATTTGCAGTTACTCGGGTAATACGGAGGAAACGCTCTCGGCCTTCCAGGATGCGCGCAAGGCAGGATGCTCGATCATCTGCCTGAGCAGCGATGGCCAGCTTCAAAGCTACGCAGAGGAATATGGCTATTCCCTAGTGCAGATTCCGGGAGGTTTTCCGCCTCGGACGGCGTTGGGATATTCGGCGGTTCCACTGCTGATCGCGTTGAGCCGGGTTGGGCTGGTTTCAGATCGCTCCGAGGAGATAAGCCGCTCGGTTGGTTGGGTTCGCGACCGAATCGAAAGGTTTGGCGTGGACGTTCCAGCCGAAGAGAATGCGGCAAAGACACTGGCGTTGCAGGTTCACCAGAAAATTCCGGTGATATACGGAAGTCAGGATCGACTGGAGATGGTTGCCAAGAGGTGGCGGGGACAGATTTCTGAAAATGCGAAGCAGCTGGCCTACTCCAGCGCCTTACCGGAGATGAATCACAATGAAATTCAGGGCTGGAAGCACCCGGCTGCAGGCCTTCAGCAGCTGATCCCCATATTCCTGCGGGACCGGGAAGACCATCCTCGAGTGCAGATTCGGACCGACATTGCTAGTCAGCTGGTGGGAGAGAAGTCCGAGGCCTGTCTGGAGTTCTGGACGGAAGGAGAGAGTTGGCTGGAACGTCTCTGGTCGTTGATCCTGTTGGGGGACTGGGCCAGCCTCTACCTGGCCTTTTTGAACCGTGAGAACCCCACGCCGGTGAACGCGATAGAGGACTTCAAGAAGCGCTTAAAAGAGCAGACGGAAGAAGGACTTAAAGAATGAATCCGGAGATTTTTCGAGAATACGATATTCGTGGAATCGCCGACAAAGACCTGACCGATGAAGTGGTGGTCACCCTGGGGCGGGCTGTGGGGACCTATCTGCAGCGGCAGGGCCGTAAAAAACTCACGCTGGGAAGAGATTGTCGCCTCAGTTCGACACGACTGAGAGACCGGTTGACCGAGGGTCTTCTCTCGACGGGTTGTGACGTCACAGATATCGGGGTGTGTCCTACTCCGCTGCTTTATTTCTCGCTTCACCGTCTCGAGTGTGATGGGGGTGTGATGATCACGGGCAGCCACAATCCTGCCGAATACAACGGCTTTAAGGTGGCCAAAGGAAAGCTTACGATTTACGGGGATCAAATCCAGGAAGTGAGAAAGATCGTGGAGTCGGGGGAGTTTCTCGAGGGGCAAGGGAAAAGAGAGGAAGTCGCCCTGCTGCCTGAGTATCACCGCTATTTGGCGGAGGCGTTTGGAAAACTCAACAACCCCCCTCGCGTGGTTGTGGACGCAGGAAATGGAACCGCTGGCCCGATCGCACCTCAGCTCTATAGGGAACTCGGATGTGAAGTGATTGAGCTTTACTGCACCATGGATGGGAATTTTCCCAATCACCATCCCGATCCCACCCTGCTGGAGAACCTGCAGGATCTTATTCAAAAAGTCGAGCAGGAGAAGGCTGATCTGGGAATTGCCTTTGATGGGGACAGCGACCGTATCGGGGTGGTGGATGATCAGGGAAACGTGATCTGGGGCGACTATTTGATGATTCTGTACAGCCGCGAGATTCTGCGCCGAACACCCGAAGCAACCATTATCGGAGAGGTCAAGTGTTCCCAAAACCTCTACGATGACATTAAAAAACATGGCGGGCGTGGGATCATGTGGAAGGCAGGACATTCTCTGATCAAGGCCAAGATGAAGGAAGAGGATGCAAGTTTCGCAGGGGAAATGAGCGGTCATATGTTCTTTGCCGATCGATACTTTGGATATGACGACGCCATCTATGGGGGTGCTCGTCTCCTGGAGATTCTTTCCGAGAGCGACCAAAAACTTTCTCAAATGCTGGCTGATGTTCCAAAGGTCTACAGTACACCCGAGATTCGAGTCGATTGTCCGGAAGCGTTGAAATTTGAAGTGGTCCGTCTGGCCCAGGAGTTTTTTTCTCAGCGTTATCAAACCATTACCGTGGATGGGGTCAGAGTCTTGCTAGACGATGGCTGGGGTCTGGTTCGTGCCTCCAATACCCAGCCGGTACTGGTCCTTCGATTTGAAGCGCAGTCACAGGAACGATTGGAAGAAATTCGCTCCCTGATTGAGGACAAGCTGCAGGGGTTTATCGAGGAAGTTGCTGCGGAAAAGGTCCAATAACCATGAATAACTATCATGTTCTAATCGTCAGTGACGGCACGGGCGAGACAGGGAACCGGATGCTCAAGGCCGCTATGGTCCAATTTGGTGAGGATATCTTCGTCACACGCCATGCCAATATCCGCGACAAGGAACAGATTCGGGAGCTTCTACAGCGCATATCCCATGAGAACATATTGGTCTTGCATACTTTTGCTTCCAAGGAGTTGAGAGACTACATCGAAGAAGTGACCACAGAGCGAAGTGCCGAATCCGTTGATTTGCTGGGTCCGTTGATGGACAAGTTGGGTTCTCTTTTCCACCAGGCACCTGTTGCCAAGCCGGGTCTGCTCCATCGGGTGGATGAAGACTACTTCTCAAGGATTGATGCGATCGAGTATGCCATTCGTCACGATGACAAGCGTTCCGTGAGCGACCTGGATACGGCGGATATTGTCCTTTTGGGAGTGAGCCGCACTTCGAAGACCCCATTGAGTATCTTTCTGGCTCAAGAAGGATGGAAGGTCGCCAGTATCGCCGTTGTGCTAGGGAGGAAGCTGCCCGCCCAGGTGTTTGAAATCGATCAGAATAAAATCGTGGGTCTTTCTATTGACCCCAAGCGGCTTGCAGAGGTGCGCCGGGCGAGGCTACAGCGATCGGACGTGGAGGATAAAAGCTATGCCGAGATGGATCGCATCAAGGAAGAGTTAGAATACGCTCACGCCGCCTTCAGCGACAACCCCGGTTGGCCGGTGATTGATGTCACCGGTAAGTCACTCGAAGAAATCTCCCAGGAAGTCCTCGGTGCGTTGCTCGGAGAAGACCGGAAGCTCTAGATTCTTGTGGTGACCTCCATGAGCATGATTCTTGCCGAGAAATATCACAGCTGTGGCAATGATTTTTTGATCATTGCCTCCAGTGACGTTCCAGAGGACCAGTATTCGAGTCTTTCCCAGGCCATTTGTGATCGCCACCTTGGCCTTGGAGCGGATGGATGTGTGTTCGTGCGAGACCTCTCTCCGCCTCAGTTCCATCTGAGGATCTTCAATCAGGATGGAACGGAGGCCGGTATGTCGGGTAATGGCTTTCGCTGTGGCTGCGCCTTTTTGCACCGTCACGACCGGGTGGATCAACCGGAGGTCACACTCGAGACCGGCTCTGGGGTGAAAATCTACACTTTGCTTGAAGAGGCGGAAGGATTTTGGAGATACAGGTCCCGGATGGGAGCACCCTCCTTTGACCCTGCCGCCATCCCCTTTCAGGCTCCATCGAAGCTGGAACAGGTGCAGGAGTATTCCCTTGAGGTGCAGGGACAAACTGTCTCCATCAACGCTCTGTCGGTGGGAAATCCTCAGTGTGTCGTCTTTGTCGAGGAGTTCCCCGAAGATGCAGAGTTTGAAAGAATGGGCGGGGGCCTGGAGTGCCATCCCTATTTTCCGGAGAGGACCAATGTCAGCTTTGTCCGGGTCGAGGATTCGCACCGGTTGCAGATCAAAATTTGGGAGCGCGGTGTTGGCCCCACTCATAGTTCGGGGACAGGTTCGTGTGGGGCGGCAGTAGCTGCAATCCGCGCCGAAAGAGCGCAATCTCCTGTTCAGGTACACACCCAGAAGGGATTCCAGTTGGTCGAGTGGAATCCCGGTGGGGAGATTCTTCTAACGGGTGAGGTTGAGTTTATTGGTGAGATGAAATTTCATGGAAAGCAACGTGCCTGAGCAGAATCTAGTCGAGAAGATCCAAGCTGAAACGGATCAGATCATTGAGCTGTTGCGCAACCTGGTAGAACTGGAGAGTCCAAGTCATCGCAAGGATCTGGTCGATCAGGTGGGGGCACTGGTTGTGGAGCACCTGGGAGCCCAGGGATTCACCCCTCAAGTGGTCTCTCGAAAGGAAGTCGGCGATATCGTTTGGGCGGAGTGGGGCGAACGAGAAGAAGGACGGATTCTTGTCCTGTGCCACCTGGATACGGTCTGGGAAGAGGGCAGTCTGGCCCGAAATCCATTTCGTGTCGAGGACGGTCGAATTTACGGGCCAGGTGTTTTCGATATGAAGGCCGGTGTTGCGGCCACTCTGAAAATTCAAGAGTACCTGGCGCGAGGCTGGATCAGCCCGCGCCGAAAGGTACGTTTTCTCTATACGACTGACGAAGAACTTACCAGCA
Organism: Acidobacteriota bacterium; assembly: GCA_036446935.1. Taxonomy (GTDB): domain Bacteria; phylum Acidobacteriota; class UBA6911; order RPQK01; family JADFOI01; genus JADFOI01. The sequence goes on from JAZFTY010000435.1 coordinate 6,928, forward strand.
CTCACAGCCGGGAATTCATTGAGGATTTTGCCCGGGAGAGTGAACTGGTGCTGATCACGGAGCCGCCGCTTCCGGGAGGCGACCTGAAGACGACTCGAAAAGGGGTGGGGAGCTACGTCGTCAAGTTCCATGGGAAGTCAGCCCATTCCGGTTTGGACCCCGAGAAGGGAATCAATGCTGTGGAGGAATTGGCACAGCAGATTGTGGGGATCCATTCTTTGTCAGTGCCTGCCCTGGGGACGACCGTGACGGTCAACGTGGTTCGAGGAGGGCAGGCTCCCAATGTCATCGCGGAGTACGCTGAGGCTACCGTGGACACGCGTTTCAGAACTCTTGAGGAGGGAGAGCGAGTCGATGGCGAGATCCGCCATCTCAAGCCCCATGTCCCTGGGATTCGGCTCGAAATCGAAGGGGGTATCGACCGATCTCCCATGGTCAAGACCCCGCGCTCTGAAGAACTGCGCCAGTCGGCTCAGGAGATCGCGTCGGAATTGGGATTTGATTTAGGTGAGGGAGAAAGTGGTGGAGGAAGCGACGGGAATATCACCGCCGCCCTGGGGATTGCCACCCTGGATGGCCTGGGCATTCCCGGAGATGGAGCCCATGCCTGGCACGAGCATATCGAGATGAGCGCCCTGGTCCCGCGCATCGCTCTGTTGGCCCGTCTCATTGAGCGGCTGTAGCGCGCTTCTCGCGCCTTCGTGCTTTCGCGTGCTGTCGTGCTGTCGTGCTTTCGTGCTGTCGTGTGGGTCAGGGGGTCTGGATTCCGCACTCAGTCCTCATTACTCAGTCCTCTCTTCCAGCCGTTTGACTAACCTCCCTCTTCTGAGTACCTTTGCTCCCCATGAATGAGCAAAGGATCGTGATGCCGGATGAGGGAGAAAAGATCACATTTGTCGACGGGGAAATAAAGGTCCCGAAGAATCCCCTCATTCCTTTTATTGAAGGCGACGGTATTGGGGTGGACATCTGGCCGGCGACTCGGCAAGTGTTGGATGCGGCCGTTGAAAAAGCATACGGAGGAGAGCGCTCGATTGCCTGGTGTGAGGTGTTTGCGGGTGAGAAGGCCAAGAACAAGTTTGACGAGTGGCTGCCCCAGGCAACAGTTGATGCCATCTCGGATTTATTGGTGGCCATCAAGGGACCTCTGACCACTCCGGTGGGGACGGGAATTCGCAGCCTGAATGTGACGCTTCGTCAGGTTCTGGACCTGTACAGCTGTGTGCGGCCTTGTCGCTACATTGAGGGGGTTCCCTCACCGGTCAGAGAGCCGCACAAGCTCAACGTAGTCATCTTTCGAGAGAACACAGAGGACGTTTATGCAGGCATCGAATGGGAGCAGGGAAGTGAGGAAGTCCTGGAGGTCATCCATTTTCTGAATTCGAAATTCTCGACCAATATTCGGGAGGATTCAGGCATTGGCGTGAAGCCGATCTCCATTTTCGGGACCCAACGCCTGGTGCGCAAAGCGATTCTTTATGCGCTGGATCACGGGCGCAGGCGTGTCACCCTGGTTCACAAGGGCAACATCATGCAGGTCACCGAGGGAGCTTTTAGGGACTGGGGTTACCAGCTGGCTGATGAAGAGTTTCCGGATCTCTGCATTCGGGAAGACGTGCTGTGGGAAAAGCATGGCGGCAAACTTCCTGATGGAAAGATTCTGATCAATGATCGCATCGCCGATGCCATGTTCCAGCAAGTGCTCTTACGCCCCGATGAATACGAGGTGATCGCCTTACCGAATTTAAATGGGGACTACCTCTCCGATGCATGTGCTGCACAGGTGGGTGGATTGGGCCTGGCGCCGGGTGCCAATATCGGCGACCAGGTGGCGCTGTTTGAGGCTACTCACGGTACGGCACCCAAATATGCGGGGCAGGACAAGGTCAATCCCGGTTCCCTGATTCTCTCGGGAGTGATGATGCTGGAATATCTGGGATGGCAGGAATCTGCCGATCTGATTGACTCGGGCCTGTGCAAGACCATTGCTCAAAAGCGCGTAACCTATGATCTTGAGCGGCAGATGGAGGGAGCAACCCTCTTGAAGACCAGTGAGTTTGCCGCTGCTATTATTGAGAATATGAACGGTGAAGGGAGTTAAAATGCGAGCGAAAGTGACCGTTGTGGGCAGCGGGGCCGTGGGTTCGACCACCGCCATGCGCCTGGTGGAACAACAACTGGCCGACGTGGTGTTGGTGGACATTCTGGAAGGGGTCCCCCAGGGAAAGGCACTGGACCTGGCTGAAGCAGGACCCATAGGAAGCTATGACTTTCAGCTGACAGGATCCAACGACTATGAAGCCAGTCAGGGTTCGGATGTGGTGGTGATCACGGCCGGTTTACCCCGCAAACCCGGGATGAGTCGCGATGACCTTCTCCTGAAGAACGCTGGAATCGTGAAGGACGTCACGGAAAACATCACTCGTCACAGCCCCGATGCCATCATCATCGTGGTGAGTAATCCGTTGGACGCCATGTGCCAGGTGGCTAAATCCGTGAGTGGTTTTCCAAGGGAACGTCTTTTGGGGATGGCCGGTATTCTGGATTCTGCCCGTTTTCGGACCTTCATTGCCTGGGAGCTCAACGTCTCCGTGGAGGACACCCATGCCTTTGTTTTGGGCGGGCACGGCGACACCATGGTTCCACTGGCTCGATACTCCACCGTGGCCGGCATTCCCATCACTGAACTGATGGCAGAAGATCGTGTGGAAGCCCTTATCCAGCGTACCCGGGATGGTGGAGCGGAGATTGTCAAGCTGCTCAAGACGGGAAGTGCCTACTACGCTCCCTCCGCGGCAGTGGCTGAGATGGTAGCCGCCATTTTGAGAGACAAGAAGAAGATTCTTCCCTGTTGTACTTACCTTCAGGGCGAATATGGAATCAATGATTTGTACGTTGGAGTTCCTGTGAAGCTGGGTCGGAAGGGGATGGAGCACATCATGGAAATCAGCCTGAGCAAGGAAGAGGAAACTCAACTTCAGAACTCCGCCGCCGCCGTGCAGCAACTGGTGGATGTCCTGAAAGAAAACGACTACCTCTGACGAACTTCGTTCCTAACGAGATCCTCGTAGGTCTCTCTTTGGCGGATGAGCTGGCAATTCTCTCCGTCCACCAGAATTTCAGGGGCTCTGCGTCGAGAGTTGTAATTGGAAGCGAGCACGAAGCCATAAGCGCCGACGTTCATCACGGCCAGGTAGTCTCCCGCTTTCAAGGGGGATAATAATCGGTTCTGGGCGAAAAAGTCTCCTGTCTCGCAGACTGGACCCACCACGTCCATCTCGATCTCCTGGCCTTCCTGCTGCTCGACGGGTTGGATTTCGTGATAGGCCTGATAAAGAGAAGGACGCATGAGGTCATTCATGGCCCCATCCACGATCAAGAAATGCTTTTGATGGTTGATCTTGTGATAGAGGACCTGGTTCAACAATACGCCCGTATTGCCAACAATGAACCTTCCAGGCTCGAAGAGGATCTGATACTCCTCTCGATGTTCTCCGAGGAACTCGGCGTAGGATTTTAGATCGGCCTCAGTCTCGTCCTTGTAGGGAATTCCAATTCCTCCTCCCAGGTCCAGATGCTTGATGGGCAGACCTTTTGCCTCGAAGCGGGCAGCCGCTGCCTTCAGTTCAAGAAAAGCATCCAAAAAAGGCTGGATCTCCAGAATCTGGGAGCCGATGTGACATCCCAGACCCACCAGTTGTACAGGGTGGGATTGCTTGAGTAAATCAATGATGTCATCGATCCGATCCATGCTGATGCCGAACTTGTGCTGTTGGAGGCCCGTGGCAACATAGGGATGGGTTGGGGAGTCCACGTTGGGGTTCAGCCTCAAGGATATCTTGGGGCGGGCATTTTTTGTCTCAGCCAGGGCGATAAAGGCTTTTAATTCTTCCATCGACTCAATATTGAGGCTCAACAGGGGCATTTCCAGAGCCGTTTCAAATTCCTCGATGGTCTTCCCTACACCGCTGAAAATGATTCGTTCTGGATCCGCTCCAATCTTCCTCAGTGCGTAAAGCTCGCCTCCGGAGACCACGTCAAAGCCACTCCCTTCTTCCTGCAGTAGGGTCAGGATAGCCAGATTCGAGTTGGCCTTCACGGCATAGCAGATCAGCGG
>JAZFTY010000436.1:0-2428 GCA_036446935.1 Acidobacteriota bacterium
TTTCTAATTGCATTTGACATCCCTCCGGGTTAGCATGGGAGCCAGATAACACACCAAAAGGGGGCCCGAGGAAGATGAAGAAAGCCATCTATCAGACACTCGACAATTACCTATCCAAGAAGACTTCCAGGCGAGATTTCATCCAGGCGGTAACTGCCATGGGATTTACCAGCATGGCCGCCGAGTCTCTGCTGGCTTCTGCCCAGCTGGACATGGGATCCGCCGATGAATCTGGCCCGTCTCAACCGCGCATGGTTGAGGGTTCGGCTGGCTCCTTAATCGTGGAGCAGTTGAAGGCGGCCGGCGTGAAGTACATCTTCCACACCAACACCAGCGGTTTGGAGAGCATTACCGATGCCGTGGATACGAACGAGATGCAGGTGATCATGGTCACTCATGAAGGACAGGCGGTATCCGCAGTTGAAGGGTACGCTCTGGCCAGTGGTCAGCTGGGATTCTTTATGGGAAGTAAGGTGGGTGTCGGGAATTCGATCAGTAATCTGTACAACGCCTGGAAGGACCGGACACCGATGATCGTGAGCTATGGGCGTTCGACTCTAAAGGGCCAGGGGGGACAGGACGGTTTCGAGGAATGGGATGATCATCTCAAGCCCACCGAACCCTTCGCTGCCTGGAGTTGGAGTTGTGTGGATGCCGAGACCATGCCCAAAACGCTTCGCCGGGCCATGAAGTTTGCCTTCACTCCTCCCGGTGCACCTGTGACCTTGGATTTCCCGCCTGATCTTCTTAGGACAAGGGTGCGTGCACCCATTTACCAAATTGACCCAACCCGTATCCGTCCCGTCTTCCGGGCCGGCAAGGATCGAATAGAAAAAGCTGCCGAACTACTGGCCGAAGCAAAGAGCCCCGTGTTTATTGTGGGTCCGGAAATCACTCGGGGAGAAGCCAATGGGGCGATGGTGGCACTGGCTGAAAAGTTGGGGGTACCGGTCTGTCAGGGAGAGGGACTCTACTCGGACTTCCCGACCCATCATCCGCTCTTCATGGAGCGCTATTCCTCGCGCATGAGGTTCCCTAAAAACGTAGATTTGGTCATCAACCTGGGGGCCAAGGATGTGGCAAGAGCCCCCCAGGGAGGTCGTCTGATACACGCCAGTAATGATGCCGATATCATCGGTAGGCGAAATCCTAGTGGCTTCCCCATTCATGCTCATGTCTCGACGGTCATCGCGGATCTTTCCGATGCCCTTGACGGTATCCTGACAAAGGACCGCATGAGCAGGATTCAATCGGAGCGGTTGGCCAAGGCCAAAGCCTATAACCAGAAGTTGAGAAAATCGCGAGAGATCACGCTTCGAGCTCGGTTTGATGATTCTCCCCTGGCCTGGGAGAGGGTCGGTTATGAACTGGAAAAGGCCCTGGACAAGAATGCTGTGCTGGTTCCTGAAATCGGCAGCCAGAGCCCTAAAGTACTGAGTGCTTTGAGCCAGGGCAAAGAGGAGAAATGGCGTATTGGGCGCACCGTGGGTTCAGCGCTGGGTTGGGGCGTGGGAGCCGCTCTGGGTGTGCAGTTGGCCCTTCCCGATCGTCAGGTCGTCGCCTTTCAGGGGGACGGAGGCTTCATGTTCGGGCAGGGTGAGACGCTGTGGAGCATTGCCCGCTATGAGGCGCCCATACTGATCGTGGTCATGAATAATCACAGTTACAACGAAACCCGCAACCGAAATATGAGTGCCAATGGAAGACAATTCCAAACCGGAAAAGAATTGACCAGCTATTTGGGAGATCCCGATATCGACTTCACCAAGATTGCAGAAGCCTTCGGCATTGCCGGTCAGAAGGTTTTCGATCCCGCCGATTTGGGTCCGGCAATCCAGCGGGCTTTGAAGACCATGCGGGATGGAAAGCCATTCATGCTGGACCTTGAGGTGGCACGGGACGGGATGCTTAGCGATAGTGATTGGCATTCGCCCTTCTCCATTGCCCAGCTGGGTCGTCAGAAGAGAGGCTAAATTCTTATGCGGACGATGCGTGTTCTCAGACAATGGGCTTCAATCAGCTGTGTTGCGCTGGCCCTCCTGTTAGCAGCCACTCAATATGTGGGTACAGGTCGAGGTGCTCCCCCTACGGAGCCGCTGCAAGTGGAGGAAGGCAAAGAGGCCTTTGGCCAGGCCTGCGTTCAATGCCACAATATGAGCCGCACCCAGATGCAGAGAAAAACCGCTGACGGGTGGCGAGATACCGTTTACTCCATGATTTCCAGGGGAGCCCCCGTCATGCCCGATGAGATCGAACCGTTGATCGACTATTTGGCTGCCACTTATGGGCCGGGTGCAACCCCTCCCGCGGTCGGCGGCGAAGTCTCTCAAGCGGGGAGTGCACTCCCGGATGGGCCGGGCAGAGCGATTTTTGTGGGCAACTGCGCCGCCTGTCATTCCATGGAGTTGCCGTTGAACATGCGTCAGTC
>JAZFTY010000437.1:0-2020 GCA_036446935.1 Acidobacteriota bacterium
GGGTTCCTCCGGCATGGCCTGCCACCGGCTTCCCAAAAACATGTCGCCGGGACTGTAGCTGACATCACCGATAAAGTTCAGGGTGGGAACCTCACGAACGGGCAGATAAAGAAGGCCGGTCAGCGGATTGTATGAGGTGGAATGCCAATTGATGGCCCCTTGAATTCCGGGGAACACCAGTGCCCCTTCCTCACTGGGAAGGACGCCGGGCAGGACGTGGTTCGGTCGACCTTTGGAATCCAGGCCGTCGGTCCAGTTTTGCTTGCCAAACTGATGGGTCAACAGCAATTCCCCGGTTTCCCGATCAAAGACATAATAGAAACCGTTCCGGTTGGGCCATAAGAGCAACTTGCGAGGGCGTCCTTGAAAAGGGGCATCCAGCAACACAGGGATCTGGGCCGCATCCCAGTCCAGAACATCATGAGGAGTAAACTGAAAGTACCACTTTAGCTTTCCAGTATCGGCATCCAGGACGACCACACTGTCGGAGTAGAGGTTGTCTCCCTTTCGAACCTCTCCGTTGAAGTCGGGTGCGGGGTTCCCCGTGCCCCAGTAAATCAGGTTGAGTTCCGGATCGAAGGAGCCCGTGATCCAGGTGGGTGCACCGCCTGTCTTCCAGGAATCCCCCTCCCAGGTTTCGTTGCCTGGCTCTCCCGGTCCGGGGACGGTATAGAAGCGCCAGGCTCGCTTGCCCGTTTTGGCGTCATAGGCATCCAGGAATCCGCGTATACCGAATTCGCCTCCCGCGACTCCCACGATGATTTTGTCCTTCACCGCCAGCGGAGCCACCGTGACGCTGTACCCGGCTTTTGGATCTGCGACCGCCACATCCCAAATGACCGAACCGGTCTTGCGGTCCAGCGCCACCAGGTGAGCGTCCACTGTGCCCAGGTAAAGCGTATCTCCGAGGATGGCCAGGCCTCGATTGACGCGTCCGCAGCAGGTCTTGACGACCTCGGGAAGATTCCTGACGTAGGACCAATAGGTGCGGCCGCTGCCCGGGTCCAGGGCGAAGGCATTGCTGGGAGGCTCAGTCAGATACATGATGCCATCCACCACCAGTGGAGTCGTCTCGACCTTCTCCAGCGTCCGCATCTGAAACACCCACTTCAATTTGAGGTTCTGGACATTTTCCCGATTGATTTGATCGAGCCGGCTGTAGCGATGGCCGTCGTAGGTGCCGGAATAGGTCAGCCAGTTCTCCGGCTCCTGCTCAGCTTGCAGTAAACGCTGGTAGGTCACCTGGGCCAGACCGGAAGCCGAGAAGCTCAGAACAAAAATCAAAAGGGTGAGTTGTCTCATGGTTCGTCCGTCCTTCCGCGAAGAGAATAGAGATAGGACACTAAATCATCCACTTCGCTTTCACTGAAGGTGTCCTGATAGCTGGGCATCCAGGATCTCTCCTCCTGTCGAACTTCCTCCAGATCACGCTTCCACAGGGAATGAAGATTTTCCTGCAGGTCCATGAGCTGGATCGAGTAGGAATCTTCGTTCAGAGGAACGCCCTGGACCCTCTGGCCGCCCTTCTTGAGGATGTGAACCGACAGATAGCGTCGATCAATGTCCTCGTCAGGATTGAGGATCGAGGACTTTAAATGTTTGGTTGAGCGAAGCCAGCCGATCTCGCTCAAATTGGGGCCCAGGCGTCCTCCCTTACCGTTGATCGTGTGACACCGACTGCAGTCTCCCTTGCCCAGGTACAATTGTTCTCCCTGAACCGGATTTCCAGGAACATCGATTTCCCTGGCACTGCGGCTCAAGGAGCGGACATAGGCTACCACATGCCAGATTCTTTACTCGGACATACCGACGCCCAGGCGCGGCATTCCACTGTCGGAAATACCAAATCTTATGCTGCGAAACAGCCCGGCATCACTGCCTCCGTGTCGAAATTGGCCTCGCCTCAAATCAGGACCCCTGCCTCCCGATCCGTCGGCTCCATGGCATAAGGCACAACGCATTCGGAAGAGGTCGGCCCCGGCAGCCACATCCTCTGCAGATGTGTAAGGATTCCGGCCCT
>JAZFTY010000438.1:0-6758 GCA_036446935.1 Acidobacteriota bacterium
GAAGGAATCCTTGATCATGGTGCTGCAGGAACCCGAGGGGACCACAATATGATCCGACTCCCCATACACTTCCAGGAAATGACGGGCTACTTGCCGGGCTTCCTCCACATAACCGGTGTTGAACGCCGGCTGTCCACAGCAGGTTTGGCGGCTGTCGAATTCCACTTCCACGCCCAACTTTCTGAGAATCTTCATCGTGCTGATGCCGATTTGAGGGAAAAACTGATCCACCAGGCAAGTGACGAAGAGAGAGACTTTCATGAAAGAGCGCTGACCTCCTGACCTCCTGACCTCCTGACCTCCTGACCTCCGACAACAGACAATAAACCACAGACCACAAACACTGACAACCGGCAACTTGGACCTTGGAGTCGTCAAAGTTATAAAATCGAGCCTGGTCAAGATGCCCCGGAAACCGAAGAAGAGAATCTGTGTGCTCAACGGTGGAGGCGATTGCCCCGGATTGAACGCCGTTATCCGGTCGGTCGTCAAGACGGCGATCCTTCGCTACGATTGGAGAGTCTGGGGAAGCGAGGACAGTTTCGACGGTTTCCTGAAACCCGACAAAATGGTGCCCCTGACCCTGGACTCGGTTCGAGGCATTCTTCCCCTGGGCGGCACCATTCTGGGTACGACCAACAAAGGGAACCCTTTCCGCTATCCGGTTAAAAATAAGGAAGGGAAGACAGAATTCAAGGACTATTCCCAAAAGGTCTTCGACACGGCCCGGGCTATGAAGTTAGATGGGGTAATCGTGATCGGGGGTGACGGAACCCTCTCCATCGCTCAGCAGTTGTTCGAGGCAGGATTGCCGGTGATCGGAGTGCCCAAGACCATCGACAAAGACCTGTTGGCCACCGAAATGACCTTCGGCTTTGACACGGCCTTGCATACCGCTACTGAAGCGATCGACAAAGTCCACACCACCGCTGAAAGTCACGAGCGCGTCATGGTGGTGGAATTAATGGGTCGAAATGCGGGATGGATTGCTTTGGAAGCCGGAATTTCGGGTGGAGCCGATGTGATCCTGATTCCTGAGATCCCCTTTGATATTGAAAAGGTTTGCCAGAAAATTCGGCAGCGTGCTAAAGGAGGGCTTCCTTTTAGCGTGGTTGTCGTGGCCGAAGCCGCCGCTTCCACCGGTGGAAGCCCTGTTTACCGCCAACCTCACGAGGAAGATCATCGGGGTGACCTGGGAGGTATCGGATTCGTGGTGGGGGAGATGATCCAGAAACGACTTGATGTCGAGACCCGAGTTCTGGTGCTGGGACACTTGCAAAGGGGTGGCAGTCCAAGCCCGTTTGACCGTCTTTTAGGAACCCGCTTTGGCCTGGTGGCCGTCGAACTCGTAGCCCAGGAGCGGTTCGGACTGATGGTTGCTCTAAAATGTGGCCAGGTTGAATCGGTGCCCATCAAGACTGCAATCGCTGGTCAGCGCCTGGTCGATCCTGAAGGGGAATACGTGCGTACCGCCAAGGCCATCGGAATTTCCTTCGGAGACGTCTGATGATAAACAGAACCCGAGAAACAACTATGCTAGAATCGGATCGGAACGAATCACACCATGACCAATAAAGTGGGGTTTTTACGAAGGATAGCACCACTGATCCTGGGAGTTCTGCTCATACTGGGATGTGCCCAACCCCCGGAACTTCCAGCATTTGAGAGGGAGTGGGTGGCGGTGGAGGAGCGTGAACCCATCGACCTGTCGGGCACCTTCAAGACCCTTGACGGAGAAGATGCTCCTCTCATCGATTCCGAGCTTGAATCCGAGGTCCTTTTTCTCAACCTGTGGGCAACGTGGTGTTTGCCTTGCCTTGAGGAAATGCCTGCGATGGCCTCTCTTTACCAGGAATTCTCGGACCAGGGGCTTACCATGGTGGCCGTCTCAAGCGAAGACCCTGAAGTGGTTCGTGGTTTTCTAGAGGAGCACCCTTACCCCTTCAAGATTTTGCTGGACCCTGAGGACACTCATTCCCTGGAATGGAACATCATGGCGCTCCCCACCACCTTCATTGTCGACCGTCAGGGGCGCATTGCCCTCCAGCAGCTTGGAGCCTACCATTGGGATTCTCCGGCGATGATCGAGCAATTCCGGCAGCTCCTAGCTGATGACTAAGCCCCAAAGTTCCGGCCTGCCCGATCAACTCTTCTTTTTTCGCTGCATCAATGAATCGTGCCGAAGTGAATTCGATATCGGCAGGAAGCTCTACCAGTGTCCTGACTGCTCTGATCTTCTGGACATCGTCAAGAATCATTCTAATCTTGACGTTGAAAAGCTCAAAAAGGTGTTTCGACAGCGACGTGCTTCCAACCACCCACTCGACATCAGTGGAGTCTGGCGCTATCGAGAATTGCTGCCTTTTCTCGAGGAAGACCTGACCCACGTTGTGACCCTGGGAGAGGGAAACAGTCCCGTTTTGGAGGCACCCCGCTGCGCTGAATATGCTGGCCTCAAGCGCCTGCGGGTCAAGCACCTCGGCTGGAATCCGACAGGCTCTTTTAAAGACTACGGCATGACGGTAGCGGTTACCCAAGCCAAGAAACTGGGATCGCGTGTCGTGGGCTGCGCCTCCACCGGCAATACTTCCGCCTCAATGGCTGCCTTCTGCGCCCGAGCCAATCTTCGTGCCGTTGTCTTCATTCCTGAAGGTCAAATCGCTTTCGGGAAATTATCCCAAACCATGGAATTTGGTGCGCTCACCCTGCAGATCCAGGGAGATTTCGACGTCGCAATGAGCCTGATTCAGGAACTTTCCAAAGAAACGGACCTTTATCTGATGAATTCCATCAATCCGTTTCGACTCGAAGGCCAGCAAACCGTGATACTCGAGCTCTTTGATCAGCTGGACTGGAAGATCCCGGATCGAATTGTGGTGCCTGGCGGCAATCTGGGCAACAGCTCTTCCTATGGAAAAATCCTGATGGAATTGAAGGAACTGGGCTTTATCGACAAGGTTCCGCGGATCACCATCATCCAGGCCAGCGGTGCCGCCCCTCTCCATCGAACTTTGGTCACCAGTTCCGGGCAACTGGTCCCCGTCCAGGATGCCTGGACCCTTGCCAGTGCCATCAAGATCGGGAGACCCATCAGTTGGAAAAAGGCTTTGCGTGCACTGGATTTCACGGATGGCTGGTGTGATGTGGTAAGCGAGCAGGAAATTGCCGACGCCAAAGCCGTTTTGGGAAGCGATGGAATTGGGTGTGAGCCGGCCTCGGCGACCACAATCGCAGGCCTTAAGAAGCTTCTGCAACTCAGCCAGAGCCAGGATCACGCAGTCGATATGGACCCCGACGAAGACGTAGTGGCTATTTTAACCGGTCATCAACTGAAGGATCCGGAGTATACCGTCAACTACCATCTCGACAACCTTTACCAACATGCAACTTACGAGAACCGTGTTGTGAAGAAATCGGGAAAGCTGAACTCCACCTTCGCCAACAAACCCATTGCGGTTCAACCCGACAAGGAGAAAATCATCCGCTTGTTGGAACTGTGAGAAAAACGGGACAGGCCCCCAGAGGCCTGTCCCCATTTTCCTCTGTGTGCTATCCTTCTTCACCCTGCACATGAAACCGACCACACTCGGAGAATTGAAGCGACAGAACGGCGAGCCGTCCCGCTATCGATCAGTAAGAGAAGAGATCCGCCACAATCTGACACAGAAACTCAGCGCCAAGGAACCCCTCTTCCCGGGCATCATTGGGTACGAGGATTCAGTCATTCCAGCCATCATCAATGCCCTGCTTTCCAAGCATAATCTCATCATCCTGGGATTACGCGGCCAGGCGAAGAGCCGGATGCTGCGCGCCCTGACCGACTTCCTGGACGAAGAGATCGCCTGTGTTGCGGACTGTGAAATCAATGATGATCCCTTCTTTCCGATTTGTGGAGTATGCAGCAAACGCATTCAGGAAGAAGGTGATGATCTGCCCATCACTTATCTTTCACGAGAGCAACGTTATATAGAAAAACTGGCCACACCGGACGTCACCATCGCCGACATCATTGGAGACCTGGATCCCATCAAAGCCGCCAAACAGGGTCGAGAGCTTTCCGCTCACGAGAATATTCATTTCGGCCTTTTGCCTCGAGCCCACCGGGGGATCTTCGCCATGAACGAACTTCCCGATCTGGCCCCCAAGATTCAAGTGGGTCTTTTCAACATCATGCAAGAGGGCGATGTACAGATCAAAGGCTTTCCCATCCGATTGCCCCTGGATACCCTCCTGGTCTTTTCAGCCAACCCGGAGGATTACACGGCAAGGGGAAAGATCATCACCCCCTTGAAGGATCGCATCGGATCAGAGGTGAAAACCCATTATCCTGACCGCATCGAAGATGGAATTCGTATTACTCTTCAGGAAGCCTGGATCGACCGAAATTCCCCAAACACGATCGTGACTCCCGAGTTCATTACCGAGATCATCGAGGGAGTCGCTTTTCTGGGTCGCCAGGATCAGCGGATTGACAACCGTTCCGGTGTCAGCCAGCGTTTGCCGATTTCCTGTCTTGAAAATACCGTCAGTAACGCCGAACAAAGAGCGCTAAAGGCTCAGGAGGAGAGGGTCGTACCCCGTATTTCTGACATCTATGCGTCCATTCCGGCCATCACCGGAAAACTGGAACTGGAGTACGAAGGAGAACTCAAGGGTGCCGTCAACATCGCCAAACAATTGATCCGGGCCGCCATTCTGAAGTCCTTTGAGCGACATTTTCCGAACCAGCAATTCGATCAGATTGTGCAGTGGTTCGATCTGGGAGGCGAAGTCCAGGTCAGCGACAAAACCCCGGCTCAGGAATACTTTCAAAAGGTGCAGTCGATTCAGGGACTGGAAGAAACCTTGGAAAATATGGGAGTTTCCCCACAAGACGACCTGCCCGCCGCTGTTTCCCTCATCGAATTTATACTGGAAGGCCTTTACGCAGGAAAGAAACTCAGTCGCAACGAGGAACGCGGCTACTACAAAGAAGCCGTGCAATCGGAAGAAGAGTTTTCGGGAGATCCTGCTCTCTCTAAAAGGTCGTTCAATTAGTCCGAGGAGTTAGGCGAGAACGATGAGTCGAGTTCGCTACACCAAATATATCCCCCGCCCCCTGGAAGAGATCGACCTGGAAGAGCTGGTCAACCAGCTCAAGGACTTTTTTCTGGAAAGCGGTTTTTATTCTCCCTTTTATCGCGGCACTCCTTTCGATCAGACCTTGGAAAGCCTCTATCAGGCCCTTGCGGAAATTCTCTCCACGGATGAGCGCCTGCCTTCAGAATGGCGTGAAGCCCTTGACCGCTACGTGGACGATTTCCCGGAAGGCCAGTTGCCCACCGAGGTTCAGGACCTCCTGGATCAATTGATCCAGCGTTTGATGGACGCAAACTATATCCGTGCTGCGGAGGAGGGTTGGGAAGAGGCTCCCCGGGAAGGAGAGGGAAGGGAAGCTGACCCAGTCAATCACATCCGCTTCGAACTCACAGACAAGAGTCTGGATTTCCTGGGCTACAAGACCTTACGCGAATTAATGAGCTCCCTGGGCCAAAGTAGCTTTGGTCGTCATGAAACGCACCAGCTTTCCACAGGGATCCAATCCGACGCTCCGAGTCGACCCTACGAATTTGGCGATATCCTGAACCTGGATATCAGTGCCACTTTTTTGAATGCGGTCAAACGGGAAGGACTCAAGCTGCCCCTCAATTTAGAATATAAGGACTTGATGGTTTACCAAACCGACTATCACAGCTCTTGTGCAACGGTTCTCATGCTGGACTGTAGTCACAGCATGATCCTTTATGGCGAGGACCGCTTCACTCCTGCAAAGAAAGTGGCCTTGGCACTGGCCCACCTCATCCGCAGCCAGTTTCCCGGAGACTCTCTCCAAGTGGTTCTCTTCCATGACTCGGCAGAGGAAATACCACTTGCCAAGCTGGCCTCGGTCAAAGTAGGCCCCTACCACACCAATACCTGCGAGGGCCTACGCCTGGCGCGTCGTATCCTGTTGAACCAGAAGAAGGACCTGCGCCAGATCATCATGATCACCGACGGCAAACCTTCTGCAATCACCCTCCCCAATGGCCGGATTTACAAAAATCCGTATGGTTTGGATCCCATGATCTTGCGGGAGACCTACCAGGAGGTCACCCAGTGTCGGAAAGCAGGCATTCTCATCAATACCTTTATGTTGGCGCAAGACTACTATCTGGTGGATTTCGTCAAAAAAGTCTCCCAGATTTGTCGCGGGAAGGCCTACTTCGCCACCACCTTGAACCTTGCCAACTATATCTTTATGGATTTCATGACCAAGAAGACCAAGACCGTTCATTAGCCCGGATTATGCATAGGTTCTTGTCACGAAGCGACGAAGGCGCCGACCTGACAAGGCGCGCGACAGAGGCCCCCGCAAACGTACTGTACGGTACGTTGAGGAGGCCGACCGAGTGGAACGCAGGCAGGGCGGATGATTTCGTCGCTGCAGTAGAGAATTTATGCATAGTCCGGGCTAGTCCACCGTCATCTCTCCCTAAAATTCTCCAGCCAACCTATGCTAATCTATGCAACGAGGTCATCTCCCAATGAGCAGGACGAGCAAGAAAAGTTCCAAGCAGAAGGTGAAACCCAGCGAAGAAACCATCGAATCCCTGGTTGAGCCGAAAAGCGAGGAACTCTCACCGCAAGAACCGTCCTCCGAGTCACAGGTCAAGCTAGCCAAGCTGGATCCGCTACCCAAATATCTGCTTGAGATCGGCCGATTTGAACCCCTCACGGCC
>JAZFTY010000439.1:0-3188 GCA_036446935.1 Acidobacteriota bacterium
AATCAGTGCCCGGAATCCTATTTTGCTCACCACAAACTTTCGTAGGGTGACGGGTTGGGACAGAACCATGGCCAGCGTTCCCTGTTCTCGCTCGGAGCTGATCAAGTTGTAGCTGAGAGCCAAGATCAAGAGGGGAAACAGGTAGACAATCACAAAGGCCAGATCAAAACGACTGGTCAACAGGTGGTTCGGGTTTTCCAGTTCAGAATGTCTTTTCTGGCGCTGGGTGGACTGGGTGTTGACCTTGAAGTAAGAGGGGTACAGATCGCTTTGTCCAACCGATAGCGAAGCCAGGGGACTCGGCGGCAAGTAAGCATACCGGAGCCCCATTCTGCGCCCGATATACCTTGCGCTGTAGGGGGACCGGCTGGCCCTCTCGGGTTCGAGACCATTGGCGACCGTGTGCTGAGCTGTGGCCAGTCTATCGTGTTCGTCCTGGAGTGCTTCTTCAATGCTTCCCTCCAGGAAATGGACCCATGAGGTTCCATTGTAGACCCCGTAGCCGATGGCCACCACCAGGATGAAGGTGACCCACCAAAGCGTTCGATCAGCCGTCAAGTTGCGCCATTCGTTCTTTACAATTTGAATCAGCATGGCACCATGACTCCCAATTTCCTTGTAACCCTCATGAGATCAAGAAAACCCAGCGGTCGACTATCCCACTTCGATTCGTCCGGTGGCCCAACAAAGAAGGCCTGCTGAGGCTGCAAACCAAAGCAGGAGAATCCCCAGACTCAATCCGTGATTGCCCAATACCCAGGAAACCGATTTCACTTGATATTCAAAAGGGGGAACTTTCTCCCAGACGTCGATTCCATTCACATACTCACGGCCGGCTTCAGCCCCCTTGAAGGTAATATCATCATTGATAATCTTGATCTCCAGCCGCCGGTGCATCTCCGCTCTCTCGGCAAAATCCTGGTGGAGATAATAGTCCGTCCCCGACAGCCCCATCGACAGGGAGCGAATAGCCAAGAAAGGTGCGAAGACAGCAACGATCTGTTGAACGCGATTTTGCCTCCGGAAATTCTCGTACAGATCTCCGTAGAACTTGTCAAAGACCTCATACCCCCAGTCTTCATTCATCTGCAATCGGACCCCGGCGAAGTTAATGGGCAAATCTCTTGCGTTGTCCACCCCGTACTGGGCCATGACTTCTGCTCGTCGCTTTCTCTCAACCTCGCGATAGCTACTTTTTCCGTCCAGTCCATGAGCTATGGCCTCGGTTATTCCCGACTCGAACTCAAAAGAAGAGGGGCCGGGGTACAGCATTCGAGAGAGGTCGGAGGCGACGCGTGGTGCAATCAGGCCGTTGAAGATCCAAAAACCCAGCAGTGCCACCAGCGCCAACCTCGAGGAGCGAGCTCTCGCAGAGACGGTTAAGGAAATACCAATGAAACAACCGAAATAGATCAGATAGAAAATTCCCAGCAAGAACATCCGTCCCAAGTCTGCGGTGGCTGCGGCCAGATCGGTGAGCAGTGTCATAGCGATCACTCCGATGACCGCGGCTGGGACCAGCACCAGGCCCAGTGCACCTGCTACCCCGAGTGCCTTGCCGGCAGCGAGATGGCTGGGCTGGACACCCAGGCTCATGAGCTGGCGGAGGGTTCCCTGTTCCCTCTCCCCGGCAAAGACCGAAAATGAAACAAGAATGATGAGAAGGGGCAGCAATAACTGCAGAACTACGGCCGCGGTCAGTTGGCCAAAGCGTTGAACGGCGGTGGCATCCTCTGCCGGCCGGGCCTCGAACTGATTCTGGTTGTGGGCTTCCAACCAGACTGCAGCCCCCACATAGGGCTCCACTCCCGTATCCACAGAAGATAAAAACGTCTTGGGTTTGACGGCATAGGTTCCGTAGTGTGCTCCTGAATGAGGATTTTGCTCAGGCTGTTGGAGCCACTGGTTACGCACGGTACTTTGCGACAACTCGTGCTGGGCGCTGATCTCCTGGTAATGACTCCAGCCCACGGCAAGCGCGGTGAGTAAAAGAACAAACACGATGCCTATCGCCCATTGAAAGCGGCCATCACGAACCATTTCCAGGAATTCTTTGTAAGCGATGGTCCTGATCATGATTTCACCTCACAATGTGTTGATTTCTGAAGCCTTTTTTAATCGTGCATATGCTCGAGATAAATTCGCTCCAGATCGGTATGCTGGAGACCCTCTGTGTTCATGGTGTCCACCAGGCGACCATGTTTCATAATGCCCACCCGGGTTCCCGTCTCCTTGGCCCGGAACAGATCATGAGTGGTCATAAAGATGGCCACTCCTTTAGAACTCATTGTTTGCAGAAGTCCCGAGAATTCATTGGAGGCTTTGGGGTCCAGCCCTGAGGTGGGTTCATCCAAGAGCAGGGCCTCGGCTTTTTTGGCCAGAGCAATGGCGATGCCTACTTTTTGGCGCATGCCCTTGGAGTAAGCAGACACGCGTTTGCTGGCCTCTTCGGTGGTCAGACCCACCTGCTCGAAAAAGCCAAGCAGCTCGGACTGTTCATAGCGCCTGCCGGCCAGGGAACTAAAATACTCCAGATTTTCCAGACCCGTCAGATTGCGATAGAGCATCACCTGTTCGGGGATGTAGGCCAGATACTTCTTCGTCTCCAGTGCCTTCTGGGTCACATCCAGGCCCTTGACCTTGGCGGTGCCCCCTGAAGGCTCAATAAAGTTCAGAAAAAGGTTGATGGTCGTCGTCTTTCCGGCACCGTTAGCACCCAGAAGACAAAAGATCTCACCGGGTTCAATTTTGAGATTCAAAGAGTCCAGTGCGGCAGGCCCGCTGTCGTAGACCTTAGAGAGATCGATGGCTTCCAACATGTCATCCTCCTCGTTGTGAAAAATGGCCCAGCGGTTCTAGTTACCTCAAACCGAATGATTGTGAGCCGGGACATCCCTCATCCGCCTGTTTTTCGAAGAACCTTAACAGACCAAGATTTGCCCGTCTACCCGATTTTCAAATGAGGTGAGGAAAGAATTTATTGCCTTCGGCCTGCAAAAGCTTTAGGATTGAGGCAACATTTACCAAAGGTTTAGGGGGACCTAAAGATGCAAAAACACACACTTGGTTCACTGATTTCGGCATTCATCATTTTTGTGGGATTTGCTGTTCCACTCTTTGGGCATGCAAGTGTCAACCCGCGCAATGCCCAGGCAGGGGTTCACCACAAGATCTTTTACGTTCGGGCA
>JAZFTY010000440.1:0-3463 GCA_036446935.1 Acidobacteriota bacterium
CGGCGTGGGGACCAGCATTGCGGCCAACAAGGTGCCGGGTATTCGGGCCGCCCTTTGTCACGATGTGTTTTCGGCTCGCCAGAGTCGCGAGGATGATGATGCCAATGTTCTCTGCCTGGGTCCCAGGGTCATCGGTCCATCGCTGGCAGATGACTTGATTCGTGCCTTCCTGGCGGCACGTTTTTCCAAGGCTGAGCGGCACCAGCGGCGGCTGGAAAAGGTCATAAAAATGGAGACACGACTCACCGGGTCGTAAGGGATTGCTCAGCGCGCGGGTTACAGCCACTCTCTAATCTTTCTGCAGACTCACTCGTGTGAATCAGGAGGTTAGCCAGATGTTCAAGAACCAGTTTGGCATGCTCGGACTGGGAGTGATGGGACAGAACCTGGCTCTCAATATTGAGCGCAACGGTTATACGACTGCCGTCTGGGACCGAGAGCCGGAGCAGGTGGAGCAGTTTCTCAAGAATCAGGCTCAAGACAAGCAGATCCTGGGTGTCCGCTCCATCCAAGAACTGGTCGAGTCGCTGGAAAGGCCACGTAAGATCATGATGATGATCAAGGCGGGTGATCCGGTCGACTGGACCATCGATTTGCTGAAGCCTCATCTGCAAGAGGGCGACATCATCATCGATGGAGGAAATTCCAACTTTCAAGATAGCCGGAGGAGGGAAAAGGATCTGGCAGCTGAGAACTTTCGTTTCCTCGGCACGGGTGTCTCCGGTGGTGAAAGTGGAGCCCTGCTGGGGCCCTCACTGATGCCGGGAGGACAGCTTGAAGCTTACCAGGAGCTCAGACCCATCTTTGAAGCCATCGCGGCCCAGGTCGATGACGGGCCCTGTGTGACCTACTGTGGACCGGATGGTGCTGGCCATTTTGTGAAGATGGTGCACAATGGCATTGAGTATGGCGATATGCAACTGATCGCAGAGGCCTACCACATCCTTAAAAATGCCCTCACATTAGAGAACAGCGAATTGGCCGAGATTTTTGCAGAATGGAACGAGGGGGTGCTCGATTCCTATCTCATTGATATTACCGCCAAGATCTTCACGGTGTTTGACCCGGAAAGCGATCGATCATTGGTGGATCTCGTTCTGGACAAGGCTGGCCAGAAAGGTACCGGTAAATGGACCTCACAGGTGGCCCTGGATCTCGGCGTCGCCATTCCCACCATTCACGCTGCGATAGAAGCCCGTTTCCTCTCCGCTCTCAAGGATGAGCGAGTGAAGGCCAGCCAGTCCATCTCCGGCCCCCGATAAAACCTTACAGTGGGGACCGAGGGAAGATGATCCTCTCTGTGCGCGACGCTCTGTACGCCAGTAAGATCTGCTCCTACGCCCAGGGCTTTGCTCTGATCCGTGCCGGTTCAGAGAAATACCAGTGGGACATCAATTTGAGCGAGGTCAGTCGCATTTGGAAGGGAGGTTGCATCATCCGAGCCCGATTTCTGGATGAGATCAAACAAGCCTATCAACGGCAGCCCGACTTACCCAATCTTCTCCTGGATCCGAGCTTCCGGGACTGGGCCAGCCAAGCCCAACCGCGCTGGAGAAAGACGGTTGCCACGGCTCAGGACCTGGGGATTCCGGTGATGGCCATGGCCAGTAGCCTGGCTTATTGGGATACCTATCGTACGGCAAACCTGCCTCAAAACCTCACCCAGGCTCAGCGCGATTTTTTTGGTTCGCACCGGTACGAGCGGGTGGACAAACCTGAATTGGGCCTGGTTCATACCGACTGGGTCGGAATCACGACGGACGGCACAAAGTCAGGAACTCACGAATAGACGATGATCGAAAATCCCCTGCGGGAGGGTTTGCGCTTGGAGCGCACGCCTGAACCCTGCACCATGGTTATCTTCGGAGCTTCAGGTGACTTGACCAAGCGCAAGCTCGTTCCAGCACTTTACAGTCTGGCTCAGCAGAGTCTTCTGCCCGGCGGATTCTCTATTGTGGGAGCTGCCCGCACCCCCATGAGCAATGAGGAGTTTCGTGCCAGAATGAAAGAGGCCGTCCATCACTTTCTCGACCCGGGTCAGGTGGATAGCCAGGTCTTGGAGAATTGCGCAGCCGGCATGTTTTACATCCCTACCGACGTGAAGGATCCGGAGAGCTTCAAGCGCCTCAGCGAGCTGCTTTCCGATTTGGATCAGCAGCGCGGAACCTCCGGCAATCGCCTCTTTTACTTCTCCACGCCTCCCACGCTCTACGCTCCCCTCACTCAACTTCTGGGATCGGTTGGCCTGAACCGTTCCAGCGGCTGGACCCGAGTCATCATCGAGAAGCCGTTTGGACACGACTTAGAAAGCATGCAGGCGCTCAACAAGCAAGTTCTGGAGGTGTTTCGGGAAGAGCAGGTGTATCGCATCGATCACTACCTGGGAAAGGAGACGGTTCAAAATATCCTGGTGCTCCGTTTCGCTAACGGAATTTTCGAGCCACTCTGGAACCGTCGCTATATTGATCATGTCCAGATCACAGCCGCTGAAAGTCTGGGCGTGGAGAATCGCGGAGGATATTATGACCAGGCCGGAGTTCTGCGCGATATGATCCAGAACCACCTGCTTCAGATCTTTGCTCTGGTGGCCATGGAACCACCGGTCTCCCTGGAAGCGGACGCCGTACGGGATGAGAAGACCAAAGTGATGCAGGCCGTCCGACCCTTCGAGGCACAGCACATGGATGAGTTCGCGGTGCGGGGCCAGTACGCGGCCGGCGCTGTGAATGGTCAGCCCGTTAAAGGCTACCGAGAGGAGAAGAATGTCAACCCTGACTCGAACACCGAGACCTATGCTGCCATTAAGCTCCTGGTAGACAACTGGCGCTGGGCCGATGTTCCCTTTTACCTCCGTTCGGCCAAATGCTTGCCCAAGCGAGTCACCGAAGTCGCCGTTCAGTTCCGGAGGGCACCTCATCTGCTTTTCAAAGACAGCGGGCCCTTGCAGCCGAATTCTCTCACCCTGCGTATTCAACCCGATGCAGGCATTACCCTGAGGTTTGGTGCCAAGCTGCCGGGTCAGGCCATGCAAGTTCGAACCGTTAATATGGATTTTCGATATGGGACCTCTTTTGGCAAGAAATCTCCGGATGCCTACGAGAGACTTCTTCTGGATGCCATGTTGGGAGACTCCACTCTATTTGCAAGGGGCGATATGGTGGAGACTTCCTGGCGGCTGTTGATGCCGGTCCTCGAGGCATGGCAGAAAACGGCAGATCATTTTCCCAACTACGAAGCAGGGAGTTGGGGTCCCAGAGAAAGTGATGAGTTCATGCACAGGGAGGGGCGTCGCTGGAGACGGCTATGAAAAATCTGCCCCAAAGAGCTGTAGATGTGTCCGTCATTGAACATGAGTTGAAGGAACTGTGGGAACAGATGACGGAGGTGTCTGCAGAGGAGGATCAGCAGGCCGTCATGAGAGCCTGCGTGGCAAACTTGGTTGTGTATAACCCTGCTGGCGAGA
>JAZFTY010000441.1:0-9603 GCA_036446935.1 Acidobacteriota bacterium
CTCGCGTGCTCTGGTTCAGGAGTATGGGAGAGAGCCCACTTCCGACGAGATTGCCAAAAGCATGGATATTTCCGTGACCAAGGTGGGCAAGATTCTCAAGATCGCCCAGGAGCCGATCTCCCTGGAAACTTCCGTCGGAGACGACGAAGATGTCAACCTCGGGGACTTTATCGAAGACCGTGGCTTGATTTCTCCTATCGAGAGCGGGATTTTTATCAATCAGAAAGACCAGATGATCGGGGCCTTGCATTCCCTGACCCCTCGAGAAGAGCAGGTCGTGCGCATGCGATTTGGGATCGAGTTGGCCAACGAGCACACCCTGGAAGAAATCGGGCAAAGCTTTGCCGTTACTCGGGAGCGCATTCGCCAGATCGAAGTCGAGGCCCTCCGCAAGCTGCGCCGTCAATCAGGCGAACCGATACTGGAAACAACTGCTCTCGAAAGCTCTGGAACCTGAGAACGATTCTCTTCACCCCCTCTTGGATGCATAGAGGTTCGTGCATTCGTGCATTCGTGCGGTCGACAGGCTCGCGAATGAGGGACAGGCCCAAATCCTCTTCCTAAACTCCCTTGAATAAAGAATAATTGTTGGGCCTGGCACCGAATTCCTCAAACCATCTCCAGCCCTCTACCCGAATCCTAAATTAGCCTCCTGATCTGAGCAGGTAAAAGGTATACTCACCCTATTCCCCATGCTTGATCTGCAGCAATTTCTAAGAACCTACGAAAAGGAACATATTCATATTCGTAAGCCGGTGAAGCTTGATCAGGTGGGGGCCCTGGTCGGTCAAGCCGACGAAACCATCGTGTTTGACCATATTCAAGAATATCCGGGATGGCACCTGGTGGATCAGCTCTTTGTCAATCGAAAGGCCCAGGCCCGGGTGCTGGGCTGTCCTCCCGATGAAGTCGTCCCATGTCTTGCCGAGGTGTTGCGCCGGGGTCCGCAGCCTCTCAAGGAAATCAACGGAGGTCCCTGTCAGGAAAGGGTCTATCTTGAAAATGATATAGACCTTGCCACTTTGCCCATCGTTCGACACACGGAGATGGATCCCTACCCGTATACCACAGGGTTCGTGGTCCACCAGGATCCGGAAACCGGCCAGTTCAATCAGATGTATGCACAATGCGGAGTGCTGAGCCGAGGGGAGATGGTCACCTCCTTCGTGACTTCCACGGCCAATCAGATCCTGAGTAAACATCGGACTGCCGGTACCCGGATGCCCCAGGCTCTGGTGATTGGCTGTCATCCGGCCTGGGAGCTGGCCGGTGTTTATTCCGATCCTCATCATGATTGGTGGGAATTGGAATTGTTCGAGTCCATCACCGGTGAAGTGGGACAGGTCACCCGCTGTAAGACCCTGGATTTGTTGGTGCCGGCCGATGCTTCGCTGGTGATCGAAGGTTATCTGAGTCCCACCCGGACGGCTCAAGACGGGCCCTCGCCGGGACCCACAATGCTCTTTACACCTTCTGTCACTCAACAACCGGTGTTTGAAGTGACCGCCGTGACCTTGCGTCGAGATCCCATCTACCGGAATCACGCCATGACCCCCTTTACCGATCACCAGGAAATGCCCCGGCTTTTTCACGAGGCCATTCTGTATGAGCGGCTTCAGGCCCAGGGAGTGAAGGTGCACGATGTCCATATCCCTCAAGGCGGAGGCTCTCTCTCCGTGATCCTTCAGCTGGAACCCGCCATGGAGGGACAGGTCAACGATGCACTCCTGGCCGTGCTGGGGTCGTCCTGGTCCAATTGCAAGATGGTCATTGCCGTGGACCCGGACATCGATATCTATGACTATCGCGATGTGCACTATGCCTTGGCAACGCGCGTTGATCCAACCCGGCATGTGATCACCATCCCCAACGCCCGGGGCTTTCGCTTCGATCCCACAGCAAGACCTATTCTGGAGGCCTCTCCCGACGCTGCAGAGAGCCGTTTTCCCAGTCTGGTCGGGAAGTGGGGGATCGATGCCACCAAGCCGGTTCCCTATCGGGAATCAGAGCGAAAGGATTTCGAACGGGCTTGGCCGATCGATTGGAAGAACATCAAGCTCGAAGATTTCCTGGAATGAACCACGGATCACGCCGATTTTGTTGGTTGTCAGACTGTCCGTTGTCGGTTGCCTACCCGTTGAGTTGTCGCCGAACCCCGAGATCAGATACACTTCCTTTGGCGGAAATTAAAGGCTCAAACCGATGAATACACCCGTCGCTGATATTCAGCAGGTAACGGGATCCCGTCAGGATATCCTGACGGATAGCCGATCCAGCCGCCGGTTCTGACCTCAAGCCGGTGACGTGCCCGGTCCGGGCACTCTCGTGAACACCCTGACGGAATCGCTGCTTCGAAGGCGACTGCTGTCCTTGAGCCTGGTCTTTTTGGCCACCGGCGTCCTCTGGTCAAGCGCAAACCTTCTGAACCAGAGAGCCTTCTTGCCCATCATCCAGATCCCTCTGCTGTTGGCCATAGGGTGTATGGCGCTGCTGCTTTTCAGCAAGAAGCCGCTTTCACTGACACCACTCAGGGCCCTGGAACTGTTTCTTTTTGGATCGGCCGCTGCTTATATGGGCCTGCAGGATTTTGCTTTCATCGACCAGAGCGCGGCGCTGGGAGACAGCGGTATGGTCCTATCGGGTCTGCTCCGAACTGTTTCGCACTATATTTTACTGGTGATCGTCTACGGAATGTATATACCCAACACCTGGCAACGGGCGGCCTGGGTCATATCCCCGCTGGCTGCTGCACCGGTGGTTGCGACGCTCTTTTTGTGGGGAAGCTACCCGGAGATTGCGGAGACGATGGCCCTCACCCATTCCGGGGACTTTGTGGACGCCGGAGTCTTACTGATCTTCGGCGCCGCCGTCGCCATCGGGGGCACCCAAATCGTGGGCCATTACCAAAGGGGCCAGATGAAGACCGCCGAGATGGGTTTTTACCGGTTGAGAGAGAGGATCGGTGTGGGTGGTATGGGAGAGGTTTGGTTGGCCGAGCATGACAAGTTGGTGAGACCCGCCGTCATTAAACTGATCCGGCCAGAGAGGTTAAAAGAGGGCGGGAAAGAAGCCCAGCGAACCGTGCGGCGTTTTGAGAAGGAAGCCCAGGCCACCGCTGAGTTACGCTCTCCTCATACCGTTGAGATCTATGATTTCGGGGTGACCTACGATCAGACTTTTTACTACGTTATGGAATATCTCAACGGGATCGATCTGGACACGCTGGTCAAGAAGCATGGTCCGGTCCCTCCCCAGAGAACGAACTACCTCTTGCAGCAGGCTTGCGAGTCCCTTGGCGAGGCCCACAACCACCATCTCATTCATCGGGACGTGAAACCCGCCAATATCTTCATCTGCCGTATGGGGCTGTCCTACGATTTCATCAAGGTCCTCGATTTCGGTCTTGTAAAGACTCAAACCAATGGGGCCTCGAGTCCCCAAGGGGACATGAGCTCCGAACTCACCATGGAAGGTATGACCACCGGAACCCCGGCTTTTATGGCCCCTGAGTTGGCAGTGGGCCAGGACAACGTGGATGTTCGAAGCGACATCTATGCGCTGGGCTGCGTCGGTTACTGGTTGCTCACCGGTGAGCTAGTGTTCCAGCGAGAAAATCCTATTGCCATGATAGTGGATCATGTCAATGCAACACCGGTGCCCCCCTCTCAAAGAACGGAAAATGATGTTCCCGAGGAATTGGATCGTATTATTCTTAAATGTCTGGAAAAGGATCCTGTCCAACGCTTCCAGACTGCCATGGAACTTGCCGAGGCGCTCTCTGCCTGTTACCGACCCCGGGACTGGAGTCGTGATCATGCCGAGAGTTGGTGGAAGCTTCACTATCCCGATTCCTGAAATCTCTTCTTGCCAGCTCTGCTTCGATTCGATACCCTCCGCTGTGCCAGTAGAGTTCGGAAATAAGCCAAGGTAAGAAGGAGGATCTATGAGTCAAGGAAGGGGCCGGCAAGTCCTGTTTGTGCTGGTGGGGAGCATGATCTTTATGGCCGGGTGGCTTACCGGACAACAACGGGCAACGACTGAGAAGACCACCGTACATGCTGTTGCCTGGACCGCCGCTGAGGGGGCAACGGAACAAGGCCTTGCAGATTTCAAGAGAGCTACCGAAGAGTTGATCACTTCAATGCCAGGATTAAGAAGAGCATGGGTAGGGAAACTTCGGCAACCCTTGGTTGTGGGAGACATCACCCGCACCCATGGCCTGGTACTGGAGTTCGATGATGTGAAGAGTAAGGAAGCCTATTCAAACCACCCCAGCCGGGTCCCCTGGGCTGCAGTTTGGAGCAAGGTACGGGTGCCTAGATCGACGAACTTCGACGTTATTGGAGAATAGCTGGACCGGGTGGAAAATGGACGAACGACGGTTTTGTGACGAATCCAACACGACTAAGCCGGCAGTGTTGCGCTGCCACACCTGTGGAGAGCAGCAGACCTACCAGCTGCGCTGGGTGGTCCGCCAAAAGAAGAAGCATCTGCCTCAAGGGGCCGACGAGCAGGCTCGAAGCCGCTTTGCCAAGTTTCAGGGTTACATGGTGTTGATCGATGACTCTGTGGTGTGCGCAAATACTCGCTGCCGCCGCAGGATTGAGGTCTCGGGCATGAAGACAACGGCCTACCTCTCCGATTAAGCAAGCCGGACTCTAGTCTCAATCGAACCATTGAACGTAGGCGGAGGCATCTCCAGGAAGGACTTGGGCCAAAAACAAGTGCAGTCTGTGCTGCTCTTCGGCTCTCAAGTGCAGGAACTCTAAAGCCACCAGGTTCAACCTTTTCCCCTCTTGCCTCAAAGGTTGATATCGAACCACCCAACCCACAGCCTTGACCTGCTCGGAAGGAGATAACCGAAAGCTAATCTCCAGTCGATCCTTCAGTTTGAGCGGAAGAGCGGTATGAAAGGCAAGCCCTCCCACACTGACGTTTTCGGTCTTCGCCTCGGAGACTGTGTGTCCGATGAGTTGAGTTTCTGCGGCGTCGATGATCGTCATTGAGAAGGAGAGCGGATAACAGACTCGCTGGGACTTTCTGCGCTGAACCGAGATCTCTTCACCGGGAATTGAGAGGGTCACCTGTCGCCCACAAGGGCCGGATACGATCTGGATCTCAGCGTCGAAATAGTAGGCTGTTTCGTCATCCCAGTATTTGACTCGGACCTGATCTCCTTCGGAAATGGGCCGTGTTGGAGGGGGACCCAGTAGTTCTACCCAGAGCTGTTCGGAGGTGATCTTGGTGACGGTGGCGGCAAGTGGGGAGGACGTCTCTGACACAGGGGAAAGGGACACTGTCTTCTCCAGAAGAAGGTGGTGTTCCGAACCCGCCGTGGGGACTTCGGCAAATCTGAGTTTTAGACCGTCAACTGATGTGCTAAACATTCCGATTGCTAGAGGTTTCATGCAGTGTAACCGCAAGGGTACAAGCCATGCTGTGAGCCTCATCACCGACTAGCGCTTTTTCTGTTGCGCTTTCAGATCCTTGTCGAACTGCTTGACCAGCTTTTCGCAGGCCTTGTCAATGTCCTTCTCAGGATTCTTGATGGGTAGGGCTTTCCTTGATGGACTGTTCCGTTTCCGGATGGTTTGCCAGTTCATCCGGTTTGGAACGCTGCTGCTGGAAGAAATTGAAGGTTTTCAGTTCGGCCAAGGGGAAGCTTTCGTCATTTCCGGTCTCAATCTGCTGGGCCTGAGCCCAGAAGGCGCACCAAGTACAGACGAAGCCGACTACGATAAAGGATCTTTCCAGAATCTCAGCAACCGTTACTTTTTCGAGGGCCAGGGAATCAGCATCGAGACCTTTCGCCTGTAACTCACGTAGTCCTCTCCGTAGTAGGTGGCCAGGTCCTTCTCCTCGTATTGGATGGCAATAAGCATATAAGCTGTGGTGGCGATCGAGAAGACAAGGTGACCGGTGGTCATCAGGGGTGTCGCCCAGAAGGCCAGGTGCCAGCCCAACAACAGGGGATGGCGGACAAACTTGTAAGGGCCCCTAACCTTGAACTGGGGAGAGGTATAGGGGCGGCCTAAAGCGTAGAGGATGACGTGTCGGGTACCGAAAAGGTCGAAGTGATCAATGATAAAGCTGGAGAGGAGGACGATACCAAAGCCCAGGAAAAACAGGGCCCAAAGGAGGTTGGCACCGAGAGGATTCTGGACCTCCCACACCACCCCGGTCATCGGTTGCCACTGCCAGAACAACAAGATCACCAACAGGTTGGATTGCAAAACATAGGTGCTTCGCTCCAGATGTGTGGGCACGAACTGGGTCCACCACCGCTTGAATCCGGGGCGCGCCATCACACTGTGGGGAACGGCGAAAAACAACAGCAGGAGGATGTTGAGAAACAGCGCTATTCCCCAGGGACCCGGCGTGCCGCTATCAATCGTTTTGGGAATCAGGGAATCGAAGGTGAAATTGCCTAAAAAGCAGATGAGATAGAGAAAAATGAGCACAAACATCAGGTGGTTTACAACACCGTAGATGAGAGCAAGAATCTTGGACATGGCTTTCCCCCTTTTTTGCGGGCATTAGCCCGGATTACCGATTTCTTGCAATGCTAAGCCTTGACCGTTCAGAAGGCAAGATCCAATCCACGACTATTCTTTCCAACTCCTCGCTGGACCGCTTATGAAGACAAGAGGCGAAGGCGGTTCGCGGTGGAAGGTTCGAACTAGAGAGGCCTTTGGAGTATAATTAAAGTTGGGAGGAGTCAGGCGCGACTTCTCTCCTCCGATGCAGAAGCGCCGACACATCCTCGTGTCACCGGCTCCTCCCACTGTTTAGCCTACTTTCACTGCTTCCAAGTGGCAAGTGAATTCTTTCAGCCCTCTAGCCGGGGTTATGCATAAATTTTCTACTGCAGTGCCGCACTCATCCACGCTACCTGCGTTGTGCTTCCTTGGGCTCCTCGGCGTACTGCACGAGTACGCCTGCGGGGCCCTACGTCGCACGCCTTGTCATCGCGGGGCCTGCGGCACTTCGTCACGAAAACCTATGCATAATCCCGGCTTAGGCCCGTCAAGTGGGCAGCGCCTGTCGACTCACTTGAGCCTGTGGCTGCCGGTGTGGCAAAATAGACTAAATTTCGAGGAGAAGCTGACCGCGAAAGGGTTCTATGAGATCTGTACTACTGTTTGAATTTCTGACCCTCATCACCCTTTTCACTGTTCCCGGAAACTGGGGAATAAGCTATGGAGAGGCCCTGAAGGATCAGGACCACGACGGGCTGGAGGATTTCTTCGAGCAAGAAATCCTGCTTCGCTTCCTCCCTGACTTCAGGGTGAGCAATTTGGAGTGTGCCGGTTTGCCGGCAGAGTTTCTACCCGACAGACTGGAGCCGCATCCGGTGGCGCTAAACGGGACGATCTACGGGCAAGTGTTTCCGGTTCCAGCCAACGGGATCTCAAGCAGTTCCCTGGAGGTTCATTACTATCACCTGTGGAGCCGGGATTGCGGACGTTTCGGTCACGACTTGGACACCGAGCATGTATCTGTGCTGGTACAGTCCGACAGTCCGAAAGCTCCCGCCAACGACTGGGAGGCTCTGTACTGGTATGCCGCAGCCCATGAAGGAACCCTCTGCGATGCAAGCAACGGATCGAGGGTAAACGCTGTCCCAGACCAGGAGTCGCCAGTGACCATCTGGATTTCCTCAGGGAAGCATGCCTCCTTCCTGACCGCGGATCTCTGTAACAGACTTGGGTGTGGCGGAGACCGGTGCGAGGCAATGATCCCCTTTGTTCCTACCAAGATCATCAATCTGGGTGAGCCGGGAGCTCCTTTGAATGGGGCTCTCTGGACAGCATCCCGGTCCTGGCCACTTGCTGAGAAGATGAAAAGGGACTTCGAGGGTTCGACCCGCCTGAGGTTGGAGCGGTTGGAAGGGGAAGAAAAGGCTTTCGTCGGTGGACTGCCACCTCCATTCAAGGCTGTGCTTTTGGGTGGCAACAAGACCATCGGTGCACTGGAAAAAGGACAGTCCGAGACAAGGGGTGCCCTGTCCATTGCCTCCTATCAAGCCGGGCGAAGCGTGATGCGGGGTTTGGGTGAAGCGGGTGGAGCCCTGGAGCGCGCCTTGAACAAAGTGGGAAAATGGCTGAGAATCGGCCGTTAATGAGCACCACCCTCGGGACCATTCGTTGGTTTCTCATGGGCATCCTTCTCATGGGGTTACTGGGCACCGGTGTGGAGTTGCTCTTGTTGGGGCACACTGAGGGCTTTTGGCAATGGGTGCCACTCCTCCTGATCGCTATCGGCCTGTTCGTGTTATCCTGGGGCCTGCTTTATCCGGGACGCCGGAGCATCAGGCTGCTTCAGGGAACCATGCTCCTCTTCGTGTTGAGTGGCCTGGTGGGGCTTATCCTGCACTATCAGGGGAATGCGGAGTTCGAACTGGAGATGTATCCTTCTCTGAAGGGGCTGGAGCTTTTCTGGGAGGCCAGCCGGGGAGCAACGCCGACCCTTGCCCCGGGAACGATGATTCAACTCGGATTACTGGGATGGGTCTACACGATCCGGCACCCACAATTGGGTTCCTCGAAGGGAGGACCATCGGACGACAAAGGAAAATCATGATGAATTTAAAGAAAATATTGTTCAGCGGGATTTTGATGTGGCTTCCTCTTGCGGTCGGTCCCACCGGCTGTGCTGGACCCGTAACCGAAGAGGCGGAGGACGAGGCTCAGATTGAGAGCCAGGGGCAAGAACAAGAGGGAAGTGTTTCGGGTGTGATGAACCCCAACCAGGCAGGGGAAGAGGACCTTCTTGCTTTACCCCACCTGGATTCGGTGCTGGTGGAAGGGATCCTGGAACGACGCCCGCTCTTGGACATGAGGGAGCTGAACGCGTTTCTCAGCGAGTCACTGGGTGAGGAGCAACGAGCCGAGCTTTATGTTCAGCTGTTTGTTCCCATGAACCTCAATACGACTGCCGAGGAGGATTTCCTGCTGGTACCGGGGGTGGGGTCACGTCTGGCCCACGAGTTCGAGGAATACCGTCCCTACCAGGCCATGGCCCAATTCCGACGGGAGATCGGCAAGTACGTAGATGAAGAGGAAGTGGCCCGGCTGGAGCAGTACGTCTTTGTCCCCATCAATCTCAACACGGCCAGCGACGAGGAGATCCTCGCGATTCCAGGCGTGGGTCCCAGGCTGCTCCATGAGTTCAAGGAGTACCGACCCTACGACAGCATTGAGCAGTTTCGGCGAGAGATTGGCAAGTACGTCGATGAGGAAGAGATCTCAAGGCTGGAAAGGTACGTCACGCTTTAGCCCGCCTTTTTCATAAATTTTCTACTGCCAGGAATAAGCAGAGACCCTCCGGAATGTGGGAGGCACCTCAGGTGCCTCCCACATTCCGGAGCGTCTTGCCGCTCGTAGCAATCAACGCAACCAGAGTGGATGCTATCGGCGCTGCAGTAGAGAATTTATGAATAGTCCCGGCTAGAGCATTCCAAGCTGGAGTTTGGCCGCCTCCGACATCATCTCCATGGTCCAGGGTGGATCCCACACCACTTCGACAGATGCTTTAGTGACCCCGGGAACCTGACCAATTTTGGTCTCCACTTCCGGAGGGAGCGATTCGGCAACCGGACAC
>JAZFTY010000442.1:0-11933 GCA_036446935.1 Acidobacteriota bacterium
GACCGAACCTCGATGGCTGAGTTGCCCTTGGCCAGAATCGTGGTGATGGCCGCCGTCAGCGTCGTCTTCCCGTGATCCACATGTCCGATCGTTCCCACGTTCACATGAGGTTTCGTTCGCTCAAATTTCTTCTTTGCCATAATTCATTCTCCAAAAATACTTGTCTAGCGTTCGCCTTCCCGGTCTTCTTTTCGTCTATCCAGGTTTCCCGACCAGTTTGCCCTGATTTCGGGCCATAATCTCTTCGGAAACCTGACGGGGAACCTCCCGATAGACATCAAAATGCATGCTGTAAGTTGCCCGTCCCTGGCTCAGAGAGCGCACCGCTGTCGCGTAGCCGAACATCTCGCACAGAGGCACAACTGAGGCGATCACCTGGGTATCTCCCCTGGGCTCCATGTGGCCGATTCGACCGCGTCGACCGTTGAGATCTCCCACCACATCTCCCATATATTCCTGGGGGACCACGACCTCAACGCGCATGATTGGCTCCAGAATCACGGGCTTGGCCTTCCTGGCCGCCTCTTTGAAGGCCATGGAGCCGGCGATCTTAAATGCCAGTTCCGAGGAGTCCACTTCGTGAAAAGACCCGTCATAGAGATCGACTAGGATATCTTCCATGGCATATCCCGCCAGGACTCCGCTCTCAAGCGCTTCCTGGATGCCACTCTTAACAGCATTGATAAACTCTCGGGGTATGGCACCTCCCACAATGTTGTTTTCAAACACAAATCCCGTGCCTGGTTCGCTCGGCTCAATCTTGATTTTGACGTGGCCGTATTGGCCACGACCTCCACTTTGGCGTACATACCTGCCCTCGGCCTTAGCGGGGGCGGTAATGGTTTCCTTATAGGCTACCTGGGGTTTACCGACATTGGCACCCACACCAAACTCGCGCAGCAGACGATCGACGATGATTTCCAGATGTAGTTCACCCATCCCGGAAATGATGGTTTGACCCGTATCGGGATCGACATGCACCTTAAACGTGGGGTCTTCCTGCATCAGCTTCCCCATGGAAAACCCTAGCTTGTCCTGATCTTCCCGGGTCTTGGGCTCGATGGCTACAGAGATGACGGGAGCCGGAAAATCCATGGCTTCAAGGATGACCGGATGCTTCTTGTCACAAATCGTGTCCCCGGTTCTCACATCCTTCAGCCCCACCGCTGCGGCGATATCCCCGGAAAAGACCATTTTGATTTCTTCTCGTTTATTGGCATGCATCTTGAGCAGTCGCCCGATTCGCTCATCCCGCTGCCGAGTCGAAATATAGGCGCTAGAACCCGCCGCTAGTGTCCCCGAATAAACTCGCAGAAACGCTAACTGCCCCACAAAAGGATCGGTCACAATCTTGAAGATCAGTGCGGAGAAGGGTTCACTATCGGCAGCCTTGCGCTCTACCTTCTCCTGAGTGTCGGGTTCGATGCCCTGTATGGGGGGGACGTCAAGCGGGGAGGGGAGGCAGGCGACGATAGCGTCCAGGAGAGGTTGTACGCCCTTATTCTTGAAGGCAGACCCACACACACAGGGGGTAAACTTCAGATCGCAGGTGCCTTTTCGAAGGCCTTCCTGCAAAGCCTCGGCCTCGATAACATTCCCGGCAAGGTACTGTTCCAGAAGCTCGTCATCGGTCTCGACTACCATTTCGACCATCTTTTCACGCCACTCTTCGGCCTGTTTCACATACTCGTCCGGAATCTCTTGCTCGGTGTATTCTGCCCCTAAGGTTTCCATCTCATAAACGATCGCCTTCATGGTGATCAAATCGATCACCCCCTGAAAATTCTCTTCCTTCCCCAAGGGAATCTGTATGGGGACGGGATTGGCAGATAACCGCTTCTTCATCGATTCGACAGAGCCGAAGAAATCCGCTCCACGCCGATCCATTTTGTTCATGAAGGCAATACGCGGCACAGCATACTTATCGGCCTGACGCCAGACGGTTTCTGACTGCGGTTCCACACCCGCAACGGAATCGAAAACAGCTACGGCACCGTCCAATACCCTTAAAGAACGTTCCACTTCGGCGGTAAAATCCACATGCCCGGGGGTATCGATGATGTTAATCCGGCAGTCCTTCCAAAAACAGGTGGTGGCAGCTGAGGTGATGGTAATTCCCCGCTCCTGTTCCTGAACCATCCAATCCATAGTGGCGGTTCCTTCGTGAACCTCACCCAGTTTGTAGGTGATTCCGGTGTAATAGAGGATACGCTCGGTAGTCGTCGTCTTGCCGGCATCAATGTGGGCCATGATGCCTATATTCCGGGTTTTTTCGAGCGGATTTTCACGTTCCACGGTCTTCTTTTCCCTAGTTTCCCTGTCAGTTTTACCAGCGATAATGAGCGAAAGCCTTGTTGGCTTCCGCCATGCGGCGGATGTCTTCTTTTTTTCTCACCGCATTGCCGCGATTGTTGGCGGCATCGAGTACTTCGTTGGACAGCCTTTCAGCCATGAGTTTCTCGCCCCGACCCCGAGAATAATTAATGATCCAGCGGATCCCCAATGAAGTCCTGCGGCGAATGCTCACTTCAATGGGCACCTGATAGGTCGATCCTCCGACCCGACGCGATTTGGTCTCCAGAATAGGTTTGACGTTATCCAGCGCCTTTTTCAAAATTTTCATGGGGTCTTCCCCCACCTGCTTTTCAATCAGGTTCATGGCATCGTAAAAAATGCCTTCTGCCACGCTCTTCTTTCCTCCGTGCATCATCGAGTTGATCACCTTGGTGGCCAACTCGCTGTGATAGACCGGATCGGGAGGAACGTCTCTCTTGGGAACCTCTCTACGTCTTGGCATTTACTGTCTCACTTCCTCTACACACAAAAAAGCTGCAAAGAATCGAGTCCATGCAGCTTAAAAAATCAGTCAGTTCCCTACGCTTTGTGCCTTTTCGTTCCGTACTTGGAACGAGCGTTTTTTCGACCCTCTACACCCATGGTGTCCAGTGTTCCCCTAATCACGTGGTAGCGGACACCCGGAAGGTCTTTGACGCGGCCACCGCGAATGAGCACCATCGAGTGCTCCTGCAGATTGTGTCCGACACCCGGAATGTAGGTGGTTACCTCAATTCCATTGGTTAATCGAACACGGGCCACTTTCCGCAGTGCAGAGTTGGGCTTCTTGGGAGTCTGGGTGTAAACACGTACACAGACGCCTCTTTTCTGGGGACAGCCCTGTAAGGCAGGGCTCTTTGTCTTGACCTTAATCCTTTTTCGCCCTTTGCGAACTAACTGATTAAATGTTGGCACTCCTCGTTCTCCCTAAAATAGAAAGAAATGATGCCAGACATCATTTCTGTAAAGAAGAAACTATACTGAGCCTCACCGTTTCGCCAGACAGATACAAGTCCACCCAGCACTGGAATTGCACAGTTTAGCAATATTCCCACGAAACTACAAAAAAGTTTTCGGCGCTTCTTCTAGCCAGGACTATTCATCAATATCTCTACTGCAACGACGACATCATTCTGCGTGCTGTACGCACCCGCCTGTGGGACCCGCAAAGCGGGTGCCCTCGCCCGTGGGGCAACCCACCCAGGTCGGCACTTTCCTCGTTTCGTGACAAGAAGCTATGCATAATCCGGGCTTCGGTTGAAGCCGCTTAGGCAGCAAGTATAGGATTGGATTTCAGGAAAGGCTCCAGATGTTTCACCTACTGCTTTGGACTTACTCGATTCTTTATACTTTCCTGCTTATTTTCTATCTCCCTGTTTTTATCTACCGAGTGCTGGTTCAGGGCAAGGACCCCAACATCTTTTTCAAAAGAATCGGGGCCCCACCTCTTCGCAACTCAAGTGATCCGGCACAGCCTTCGCTGTGGATTCATGCCGTCTCGGTGGGAGAGGTCAAGGCCATTGAACCACTGGTTGAAGCCCTGACCCTGGATCGTGACCAACTTTTCATTTCCACCATTACCGATACGGGTCAGAATCTAGCCAGAAACAGCTTTAAGGATCGCGCCTGCGTGTTTTACTTTCCCTTTGACTGGAAATGGATTTGCCGCCTCTACCTGCGCAGGCTTTCCCCGACCTGTGTCCTGCTGGCCGAGACTGAAATCTGGCCCGGCTTTCTCAGCGCCGCACAATCGTTGGATATCCCCGTTTTGCTCATCAATGGCCGAATTTCCGATCATTCGTTTCGCCGCTATCGGCGGATCCGTTTTTTCCTTCGCCCTCTCTTGCATCGCATCTCCCGCTTTTGCGTGCAGACCCGACAGGATCGGGACCGTATCATTGAGCTGGGAGCGGCTTCATCCCGGGTCCATCAGCTGGGTAATCTCAAATACGACTATCAACTCGCCCAGTCTCCTGAAAAGACACAGATGCTGCAAGTCGTCCAGGCGGCCCTCAAGCCCGACCCAAACGACCTGCTTTGGATCTGTGGCAGTACCCGAGAAGGAGAGGAACAAAAGCTTCTTGAGGTCTTCCACTCTCTCAGCGAAGAGTTCCCTTCCCTGCGGCTGCTCCTGGCACCGCGACATCCTCACCGCGTGGATGAAATCGCCAGGCTGTTGGAGGCTCGTCAGATAAGCTATTTGAGACGATCAGAACTTAATGCTCAACAGCACGCCCCTCCCAAAGTTCTACTCCTGGATACTATCGGTGAGTTGGCTTACCTTTATCAATTGGCGGATGTGGTGTTCGTGGGAGGAAGCCTGGTTCCCACGGGAGGACACAACATTATTGAAGTGGCATACTTCTCCAAACCGATTCTCTTTGGTCCTCATATGGAGAATTTCAAGGAAATCTCCAAAGCCTTCCTGGAATCCGAGGCAGCCCTCCAGGTGCACTCAGGAGAGGAACTGCCTGGAAAAATCAGGGAGCTTTTGAAAAATCCCGCCACCAGAGAGGCGCTGGGGCAAAAAGCTCGTCAGGTGATTGGAGACAATCAGGGAGCAGTCGGCCGCACCCTTGAGATTGTGGAAAGATATCTGCGCGCTGAGCGCGCAGATACTGACAACTGACAGCTGACAACTGATATATCTTATGAAGTACCTACTGTCCCAAATCTACGGCCTGATTGCTTCTCTTCGAGTCTTTCTTTACCAAAAAGGCATCCTGCAGTCGCACCGCCTCAAACATCCGGTCATCAGCGTGGGGAACCTGACGGTGGGAGGAACGGGCAAGACTCCCCTGGTGGGTTTCCTGGCTCAAATCTTGCAGAAGGCCGGCTATCAACCCGTTATTTTGAGCCGGGGTTATAAGCGGCACAACAAGAGCCCGGTCCTTCTGGTGAGCGATATCCGAGAGGTTTTTTGCGATCCCAAGGAATGTGGAGACGAGCCTTATCTTCTGGCTCGAAAACTTGAAGGGGTACCGGTGGTGGTGGGGAAAAGCCGTTATCAGGCAGGGAGACTCCTGGAAGATCGTTACCCTAACCTTATTTATATACTGGATGATGGCTACCAGCACCTTCAGCTCAAACGCAATTTGAATATTCTGATCCTTGACGCCACCGACCCTTTTGGCGACCATCATCTGCTGCCGGCCGGAAGGCTGAGGGAACCCACCAGAGCCATTGCCCGAGCAGACACCATCGTCATTACCCGTTCCCACATACCCTCTGCGACAGAGAATCTTGAGGAACACATTCGCCGCTGGAACAAGCAGGTGCCGATCTCCTATTTCCATCATGACGTTACGGGTCTTTACGACGCCAGAACGGGAAGTCGCTTCCAAGCTCGTGATTTCCTGGGCAGCTCCGTCATCGCGCTGGCCGCTATCGGGAGTCCCCACGTCTTCTTGTACGATCTGGAGCACTATCAGATGAAAATCTCCGACCGCTTTCTTTTCCGTGACCACCACCCCTTTAGCCAATCGGAACTCAATCGTGTCCTGAAGCGTCTGGAGGAAGTGCAGGCCCGGGCCATTGTGACCACTGAAAAGGATGCGGTTCGTCTGAAAGAACTGGACTTCCAGGAGGGTCAGATCTTCGTTCTCCAGATTGAACCTCAGCCTGAGGACCTCCCGGAATTCAAAAAAGAATTTCTCAATGAGGTAAAGTTCTTACTTGAAGCACACTGAAGCAATGAAACTGGGAAACCGCATCCTCATCCGTGGGACAAACTGGATCGGCGATTCCGTCATGTCGCTGGCCGCCCTGCGTGAAGTGCGGCGTCTTTTTCCTCACCATCACCTCACTCTTCTGGTACGCGATTGGGTCGCGGAGCTGTTTAAGAACCAGGGATTAGTGGATGTGATCCTTCCACTGGAAGAACCCTCATCCCGTTTGCGGCCTTTCTTCCGACTTGTAGGTCAAGTTCGCCACTTCGACTCCGCCCTTCTTTTTCAAAACGCCTTCCAGGCGGCTCTGATGACCCGTCTGGCGGGCATTCCAGAGAGAATCGGGTACAACACGGATGGGCGGGCTCTGCTCTTGACTCGCCGCGCTCGGCCCCAGATCAAGAAGCTGAATCGACATCAGATTTACTACTATTTAGATCTTCTTTACCAAACCGGCCTTTCCCCCCAGGATTATCTCAACGATCCCGACTTCAAACCCGACATCCACCTGAGTCCCACTAAAGAAGGGATCCAGGAAGCAGAGCGATTACTCCGGGCAGCCGATGTTTCCGGGCAGGGCCCCATCATTTTAATCAACCCCGGAGCTTTCTATGGATCGGCCAAGCGCTGGTTTACGAATCGCTACGCAGCACTGGCCGACCGCCTGATCGAGGAAGATCAGGCCCAAATCGTCATCATCGGTTCGGCAGGCGAACAAACCATCGCCCAGGAAATTCAGTCCCTCGCCAAACAGCAGCTCACGATCCTCACCGGCCAAACCAATCTACCCACTCTGATCGGGCTTTTGAGCCGATGCAACCTTTTACTCACCAACGATTCAGGACCCATGCATTTGGCTGCGGCCCTGGACACTCCACAGATCGCTATCCTGGGGTCCACGGATGAGGTTGCTACCGGTCCTTGGAGTCCAAGGGCCCAGGTGATCCACAAACATGTTGAATGCAGCCCTTGCCTTTTGCGAGAATGTCCTATCGATTTGCGATGTTTCTCCCGAATCGAAGTAGAAGAGGTTTATGAGACCGCACGAGCTGTCCTCTACAATGGCCATTTTTCTGGATCGTGACGGAACCTTGATCGAGGAAGTCGGCTATTTACACCGCCTGGAAGACATCCGGATCTATCCCGAAGCCTTTGAAGCCGTGAAGAAGATTAACCAGAGTGGAGCCCAGGCCATCGTCATCACCAACCAGTCGGGCATCGCCCGCGGTCTCATCACTCAGGAGGACCTGGAGCGGCTGCACCGCCAAATCAATGATGCCTTTCGTCAAAAAGGGGCTCGCCTCGATGCCTATTACCATTGCCCTCACCATCCCACCGAGGGAACGGGAGAGCATACCCGGACCTGCGATTGTCGCAAACCCCAGCCTGGACTTCTCCTTCGCGCCGCACAGGAACGGCAGCTCGACCTGGAGGCCAGTCACATGATTGGCGATAAACTGCGGGACATCGAAGCGGGACACCGGGCAGGCTGTCAGTCCATCCTGGTGAAAACCGGTTATGGCCAGGAAGAACTGCTGCTGCTGGGCGACACACAAGCCTCAAGCTCTTCCTCGATCAACCCTGTGCAGCGACCGGACCACGTTTCAACTAATATTCTGGAAGCGGTGAATTGGATTCTGGAGCACAACCTTGAAGAACGATCTGAAACAACTCATTGAAACATTTACCCAGCTAAAGATCCTGGTTCTGGGTGATTTTATCCTGGATGAGTTCATCTTCGGGGAGATCTCTCGCGTCTCTCGCGAAGCCCCGGTGTTGATCCTCAACTATCAGAGCACCGAAACTGTTGCCGGGGGAGGCGCCAACACCGTTGCTAACGTCGCAAGCCTGGGCGCAGAAGTCATCCCACTGGGTTTTCTGGGAGACGACCCTTCAGCCGATCTCCTGTTCTCCGCCTGGCCCGAAGGCATGGACAAGCGTTATGTTTTTCAAGATGCCACCTTTCAAACGACTCGAAAGGCGCGGATTCTTGCCGGTTCCTTCCACTCCTTTCGCCAACAGGTCGTGCGCATGGACTATCAGAATCCCTACTAGCTTCAAGAGAATCATGAGCGGAAAATTCTCGAGTCTCTCACTGAACTCGTCCCTCAAGTAGATGCGGTCATTCTCTCTGACTACAGCCTGGGAAACATCACTGAGCGAGTGCGGAAAGCGGCCCTGAAACTGGCGGCTCAGCACAGTAAACTTCTGGTCGTGGATTCACGGGACAGCCCGCACATCTACAAGGGCGCCACCTCCATTACCCCCAACATTACGGAGATCGAAGCGGCCCTGGCTCTCCCTATCGGCCACGACTTGTCCCTCCTTCAAGAGGTGGGCGCTCGACTGGTAAAGGAGTGGCAACTGCAGGCCCTGCTGGTTACTCGAGGCAAGTTGGGAATGTCGCTCTTTGTTGAGGACAGCTTTACCCACATTCCCATTTACGGAAGCGACGAGGTGGTGGACGTTACCGGAGCCGGGGATACCGTGACCGCCAGTTATTGCACGGCTCTGGCCGCTGGAGGATCATTTGAGCAGGCAGCGCGCATGGCCAATTACGCGGCCGGTCTGGTGGTCATGAAAAAGGGAACCGCCACCGTCTCCTCGACTGAGCTTATCCAGGCCACCCAGGAAGAAACTTGACACAGATCCGTGACTAGCAAAATAAAGCCCCTGCAGGAGATCACTACCCTCGTTGCCCGGCAACAGGAGACCGGAAAAACCGTGGTTTTTGCCAACGGTTGTTTCGATCTTCTGCATGTCGGACACATTCGCTACCTTGAAGCTGCCCGTGCTTTGGGAGATCTTCTGGTGCTCGGTTTAAATGGCGACAAGTCGGTGCGCCAACTCAAGGGACCGGGGAGGCCCTTGATGAGCCAGGACGAGCGCGCTGAAATTCTGGCCGCACTGGAATGTGTAGATTACCTGGTCGTGTTTGATGATCCCACCGCCAAGGAAGTTTTGGAAACACTCAAACCCAACATTCATGCCAAAGGCACCGACTATACCCGGGAGTCGGTACCGGAAAGGGACACCGTTTTGTCCTACGGAGGCTCGATTGCCATTGTAGGGGATTCCAAGGATCATTCCACCAAGGACTTTATAAGACAGATCGCCGAGAGAAAACCTTCCTCTGAACCCAAAACTCGCTCAGACTAATTCATGGATCAACAGAAGTTTTTGATCGTCAAACTGGGCTCGTTGGGGGATATCATCCATACCATCCCCGCGCAACAACGGCTTGCCCAACACTTCCCCCAGGCGCAGATCCATTGGCTCACCGAACCTCCCTACGATACTCTTCTGGACCAAATTCCCGGGATATCCAGGGTCTGGTTGGCGGATACCAAGAAGTGGCGAAGGAACCTATCCTCTTTGCCCGACAGCATCCAACTTATTCGAGCCCTTCGCCAACAGCATTTTGAGGCCGCCTTGGATTTTCAAGGCCTGGTCAAATCGGCCCTGCTGGCTAAGTTGTCAGGAGCAAAACGGGTCATCGGGTTTGTGGCACACCAATCCCGGGAACCTGCTTCCGGTTACTTTTATTCGGAAACCGTGGTTGGAGACGACGGTTCGCGACCTCATGTCGTTGAGATCAATCTGCACCTGGCTCGATCCCTGGGCTGCTCCAAAAATGGAGCCAGCCCTCTAATCCCCCTGGAGATTCCCTCTGAAGCGTTTGATTACGTGGACGACAAACTCGGCAAAAACAACATCGACAAGCCGATTCTGGTCAATCCCGGGGCGGGTTGGGTGACAAAACTTTGGCCTCTGAGAA
This sequence comes from Acidobacteriota bacterium, assembly GCA_036446935.1. Taxonomy (GTDB): domain Bacteria; phylum Acidobacteriota; class UBA6911; order RPQK01; family JADFOI01; genus JADFOI01. The sequence goes on from JAZFTY010000442.1 coordinate 9,781, forward strand.
ACTACGCCCAGCTCCTGCTTCGCATTCATCAAGAACTGGGGCATAGGATTGTTCTCACTTACGGGCCCGGGGAAGAGGATCTGGTCCACGAAATCCAAGCGGTCACGGCACCCCAGCCCATTGCCGCTTTTCCCACCACTTTCTTGCAGCTAGCGGCCCTGTGCCGCCGTTCTCGCCTGCTCATCGCCGGAGATACCGGGCCACTGCACCTGGCCGTGGCCCTGGGAACCCCAACCGTTGCCATAATGGGCCCCACCTCCCCCTGGCGAAATGGGCCCTTTAATGAAAGGGACCCCATCGTCAAACGTTATCTTTTCTGCTCCAACTCCTACAAACGCACCTGCAATCAATTTATCTGTATGAATATCCCCGTTCAGGAAGTTTTCGACGCGGTGACTCGGCGCCTGGCATCATGACTTCAGTCCAGAGAATCCGTGTTCCTGCCGGCTTTCTTTTCGCGGCTCTCTATCTTTACTTCTCCCAGCCTCAAATGGACTACCTGGTGGGAGGGCTGACTCTGGCTGTGGCAGGACTGGCCTTTCGCATCTGGGCTTCCGGTCACATTGAAAAAGGGACTCGCCTGGCAACGAAGGGTCCCTACCGATGGACTCGAAACCCTCTTTACTTCGGATCTCTCCTGATGGGACTTGGATTCACACTGGCTGGAGCAAACTCCGGGTTGCTGGGTCTCTTCCTTTTTCTTTTTCTTCTGATCTACGTTCCCGTCATGCGCCGGGAAGAAGAGGAACTCGGAGAAGCTTTCGGAGCCCACTACGAATCTTACCGTCAGCGTGTCCCCATGTTTGTTCCCCACCTCAAATCTCCTACGCCCGCTGAGGAGTCTGTAAGCCAGGATGGGCCGCGCAACTTTCAATGGAGCCGCGTCATCTTAAATCGCGAGTACAACACCGTGATCGGATTTCTGATCATTACCGCGTTGGTGTGGGCTAAAATGATATGGCAGTGAGGCGAGATCTTCTTTTCATCTTGGTTCTCTTTGTTTTTCTGGCCGTGGTCCTTGTAGCCGCGCCCCAGAATGCTCCTCTCGAGTTGTTGGGAAACGGACAACACCCATCCGTGCCCTTCCAGGAGGGAGAAAAGCTTCGATACGAGGTGAACTGGAAGCCTCTTTTTTTCACTCCCGCATTTAAAGCCGGTGAGTTGAGCTTCTCCATCCATCAGTCCGAATACAAAGAGCGTCCAACCTATACCATCTTTGCATCTGCCTTCTCGGAAGGTTTGTTGAGTTCCATCGCCGGACTGCAGGTCCGGGATACCTTCGAGTCCTATGTCGATCGCGAATCCTTGCGTTCCTATCGGTTATTCAGGCAGGTTCGCCAAAATAAGCGCAAAAGAGACTTGGAGGTCGTGTTTGACTACGACCGCGATGCTATCCTGGTCCATGAGACCAATCTGGCCAAGGACCCCCCTGAGGAAGTCCACAAGAAATTTGACGGAATTCCCGGACCCATCGCCGACGTTCTCTCCATCTTTTATGTGGCTCGCCTCCACCAGCTTGAGCCCGGCCAGGAGTACCAGGTTCACCTGAGTGAGCGGGGAAAGGCCAAGCAGATCCGACTGCAGGTGCAGACCCGGGAAACGGTGCAAACCGAAATTGGCGAGTTCAATACCGTTCTCGTCAGCACCGTGGGAGGGCTCTTCAAAGATGGAGGGGACTTCCGCATCTGGTATTCCACCGATACCTTACGCTTCCCCGTTCAATTCGAAGCCGATGTGAAAATCGGCACCGTCTACGGCAAACTGATCGGTCTGGAAACAGGGCGGGAGAGCCGCTCGGTGATTCGGATCGATTAGCGCGCTTTGCGCGCGTTCCAGGTTCCAAGTTCCAGGTTCCAGCTTTGTTTTGGACGCGTGGTACAATGAGGGTTCAAGTCCGGCAAGTAGAGAGGGTGATCGCCTTTTGGGCTTGACCCGGAAGGAGGAAAGTCCGAGCACCACAGGGCAGCGTGCTTCCTAACGGGAAGGGGGGGTGACCCCACGGAAAGTGCCACAGAAAATATACCGCCTGAGACTTCTCAGGTAAGGGTGAAAAGGTGGGGTAAGAGCCCACCGCTTCGATGGTGACATCGAGGGCACGGTAAACCCCACGCGGTGCAAGGCCAAATAGGCTCCGTTGCAACCTGGCCCGGTTC
>JAZFTY010000443.1:0-4050 GCA_036446935.1 Acidobacteriota bacterium
TTCGGGTGTGGACCTTATCGTAGTGGAGCTGGCCCAAGGTCTCTCGGGCCTGCTCAAAAAGCTCCGGGATTCTTTCAACGGTATAGACCTCCGCGCCCAGTTCAGCCAGGATGGCACTTTGATAGCCGCTTCCGGTACCGATCTCCAGGACTCGATCACCCGGGACAACCTCGGCCGATTGGGTCATGATGGCGGTCATATAGGGTTGGCTAATCGTTTGCCCTTCTCCAATGGGGGAAGGACCATCTGTATAGGCCTCGCCTCTCAGGTTTCCGGGAAGGAACTGGTGCCGCGGAACTTTCCTGAAGGCCTCCAGCAGCTGAGCATTGCGAATGCCTCTTTTCTTTAACTGATTCTCTACCATGCGCTCCCGCTCCACTCGATAGGAATCACTCATTTGGGCTCCAAGGGTGAGATTCGGCTCCAATTTCTGGCCAGCAGCAGCTTGAGTTTACGTCTCTCCCGTTGGCTCAGGTGCGAGCGTCTTCCCGCAAATTCCTGCTCCAAGTCGGTCAGTTCTCTCACCGAAGAGAGCCGTTGCGTTTTATCCCGTAACGCGTAGAACAGATCGGAGTACTCTCCGCAAAGCTCTTGAATGAAGGTGTAAGATTTGCGATGGATGGCACAAGGGCCATGCCGGCGGATCGCCGCCTGGTGCTCTTGGGTACCGTACCCCTTGTTTCGATCCAATCCATATTGGGGATAGGCCCGCCCGAGCTCGACCATCAGTTGGTCCCGGTAAGTCTTGGCGACAATCGATGCTGCTGCGATGGAAAAGCTGAGGCCGTCTCCCTTGCTGAATTTGTTCTGGGGCATGGAGAGTCCCGGAATTTCTCTGGCGTCCACCAACAGGTGGTCCGGACGAAGGGGAAGGTTTTCCACTGCCCGCCGCATGGCCAGGAGGCCTGCATGATAGACATTCAGCTCGTCGATTTCGGTGACCTCCGCCAATCCCACTCCGACCCCCAAAGCCTTTTGGCGAATGATTTGGGCAACCTCCCGGCGAACCTGGGGGCTCAAACGCTTGGAATCATCCACTCTTGAGATGAAGATGCCGGGAGGAAAAACAACCGCCGCGGCGACCACGGGTCCAGCCAGAGGCCCCACTCCAACCTCGTCGGCTCCGGCAATATGGCGGATCCCGGACTCCCACAGCACCCACTCCAGGTTGAGCATGGACTCAATGCGGGTCCGCTCCGATTTTTCTTTCTCACGCCGATTTTTCAGTTGGCGATAAAGCCTTCGAACGCCCTCGCGTGGATCTCTCTGCAATCTGGCCAGAAGCCCTGGCGGGGCGGAGTCTTCTTGATTGAGGAAATGCCTTCGGATTTCGGCAACTGAAAGTCTGGATAGGTCCAGTTCCATGACGAGACACTACTCACGCTAAATGAAAATCAAATGGCCAAAAGAAGAGGGTACATGAAAATCAGGTTGCCCCGTGAAAGTAGGTCTCCAAGCCAGATACTCACGATGAGGCTCCTTTCCGGCTATGCGGTAAAGATTCACTCGCCAGGATGCGCCCACCTCGGGCGGTTCTTCCCAAATCGATTTATAGGGCAATCCCAGGAATACCCTCCAGGTAGATTCATGCTTGCTCAAGAGAGTCTCTAGCTCAAGATCGGAGTTCCATTCGAGGTCTACCTCCACCCGAGGTTCTACGATCCGCATATTCGCCCACTGCCCAAGAGGGCTCACTTCGATTTCGAAGTAGCTAGGAGCTGCACCGGGCTTTAGAAATACTTCCACCACATCCTTGTTCCAAAGACCTTCAATTGCAGTTTCCCTGCTCCATTCAGGGTTAACATTGAGGGAATCAAACCGGGATTCAAAATAAAAAAAGACCGCCTGTTCGTTCCATAAGGAACGAACATAGGTCAGGTTCATCCAATGATGACCCTTTTCGCCCAGAGCCGATCTTCCGTCCCAATACCGGTCAATGACTGTTGCTTCACACTTTCCCCAGAGTTTATTGAAAGGGTCAAAAAGAGTTGTGTGGGTTTCTGAAGTGCGCTGGGAGAAAATCGCGTTTTCGGGCATTCGTGAATCTTTATTATATAATTGCAACCCGTGAAAATCGAAACGGTTGGGTTATTGGGGTTTGGACGCTTTGGCAAGATGGCGTATGAGCATCTCCGCCGCGATAAGGAGGTGCGGGTTTACGACTCCAACTCGTCCCAGCTCCAGGGCATTTCAGAGGCGACGACTTTCGAAGAAGCTGTTTCTGCTCCCCTGATTGTCCTGTGCGTGCCCATATCAGCCATGGAGGACACCTGTAAAAAGATGGCCCCGTTGCTGCGAGAAGGACAGATTGTGGTGGACACGTGCAGCGTCAAGAAGCGACCGCTGGAATGGATGTCGACCCATCTTCCTGAATCGGTCCAGATCCTGGGCACACATCCACTCTTTGGGCCAGACAGCGGCAAGGAGGGAGTGGCGGGTTTGAAAATCGCCTTGTGTCCCGCTCGAATCGAGCAGGAATCGTATCGCAGCATCCAGCAATACCTGCACAGGCTGCAATTGGTGACCGTAGAGGTGACGGCCCAGGAGCATGACCAACAGATTGCGAGAAGCCAGGCCGTTTTCCATTTGATTGCTCAGGTGATGAAGCAGCTGAAGTGGGCTTCACAGGACATCTCTACGCCAGGGCCAGAGGCCTTTGATCGTTTGGTCAGGACCGTACAGCAGGACACCGACCAACTGTTTCTGGATATCGAGCGGGAAAATCCCTTTGCGGCAGAGTGGCGTCAACGATTCATCCAGGAGGTGTTGAGCCTGGACAAGAAACTCTCCGACTCCAAGGAGGAGCCCCCTTTGGCCCAGGGGAAAGACCTCTCGTCATCTGCCTGACCGCAGCGGTAGAACAGGAAAGTCGATGGGGTAGCCTGATAGCTTTGAAATCCTTTACCCTCCTGCAGAAGATAGAGATCGTTCTGATGAGCCTTGCGGGATGGATCCTGCTGCGACTGATTGGAGCGACCCTGCGCTATCGGGTAGAGGGCTGGGAGCACATCAGGCAAGCCCAAGAGAAAAAAGAGCCGTTTATTGGCTCTTTCTGGCACAATCAAGTCTTCTGCGCCGTCCACTTCTGGCGCTTCCAAAACATTGTTGTGATGACCAGCCGGCATTTTGACGGGGAAGTCATCGCCCGGGTGATCAGGAAGCTGGGATTCATTCCCGCCCGCGGTTCGAGTAGCAGAGGTGCGGCCAAGGCTTTATTAGAAGCAAAGCAAAAGGTGCAGCAGGGACTTACCGTAGCCTTCACCTCGGATGGCCCGAGGGGCCCAGCCTATCGAGTGAAGCCAGGACCTGTCTGGCTTTCCCGCAAGACGGGGGTATCCATATTGCCCTTCCATATTCAGCCCAAGTGGTTCTGGAGTCTCAACAGCTGGGACAGGTTCCAAATCCCCAAGCCCTTTAGCCCCGTTCTGGTGAAGATTGGACAGCCTCTGCTCGTCCCCTCTGAAGAGGACCAAGAACGCTGGGTGATTCGTCACCAGGAAGAGATGGACCGAATTGGAGCCTATAGCCAAGCCTATTGGGGAGAACAACAAGCGTAGGGGTCAGCCGCCGGCTGACCCGAACCGAACGAGCGGCACGTGCTTTACCGGCGTGGCTTGGGTTAGCCCCTATCGTTGCTTCTAGCCGGGATCATGCATAATCCCGGCTATCGAGCCCTGATTCTCACGTTGCGTTCGAAAGCGGTCATGTTCCAGGTGGCCATCTCCAGGAGGGCGACCTTCAGGGAATAGACCCCCGGCGGGGCATACAGCTTATTGGTATAGATGATGCCCCGGCCAGCGCGGATCTCTTTGCCCTCCAGGTTGACACGGAAAATTTCTCTCAACCGGGCCACTTCATCCCCTTGCTGATTCAGCAACAGGGCGATAACACCGAACCCGGTCCGAACATCCCCCTTTTCTGTTCTCTGCAAACTGAAGGGACTGATCTTGATGCGAAATGGGAGTCCAATCTGCCCGCCCTGCCGTTGCTGAGGCAGGAGATCCAGGTCAGCGCCAATCTCTCGGAATGTAAGATGGAGGTTATTGGGAA
>JAZFTY010000444.1:0-3626 GCA_036446935.1 Acidobacteriota bacterium
TGTGCCCGCGATGATCCAACTCCAGCCAACGTTCGGGGAGGAGGATAAAGATGGGGCAGGTCACTCAGCCTTTGTAATGGTGAAACATGGTGGCCAGTAGTATCAGTTCGGGATGGGCAGAGGACAATTTAGGCAGGATCAGACGGATGTGGGATCGGTAGCCGGAGAGTTTCTCCAGTAGAGGTCGCAGGTCGTCCACACTGCCCCAGCGGAGCTTGTTCAAATCCAGGACCAATCGGCTCTTGCTCCGTGCCAGAGAATGCAGGATGTGCTGCGCCAGTCCTTCGGCATCTGTAGCCGAGAGAACGCCCTCCAGTCGGAGCCACACCTGCTTCTTTGCATGCTGGAGGTCGACCTGGATGGAAAGATCCGGGATCGAGATTCGGCGCGGGATTTCTTCCCAGAGATGAAACGCTGTCCAACTCTTGCTGGGCACACGGTAGGTTGTTCGCACCAGCTTGGGATGCTGGAAAAGATCGAATTTGAGCGTCAACCCCGTCCATGCCGCAGCGCCCACGGCCAGCAAGGACTTGAGCCGCTCCCCCAGGGTGGGAGAACCCAGCTCCGCGTGAATGCTTCGCTGCAAATCGCGGACCCAGCGGCGGACCTTTGCATTCGGTCCAAAGAGTCTTACAGGGAGAAACACGGGATAGGATTTCCGCAGTTCTCTGGCGTAATACTTGGCCTTCTCGCGCAGAAAGGGATTCGGAGAATTCTTGAGCTTCCGGTATCCCAACAGTTGAGTCTCCTGAATCCGGATGATGCTCGGACCGAGCCTTTCAAAATCCTCTTTGTAACACCAGCGCTGAATTTTCTCGATCTGCTCGGGCGACAACAGCGGGTGTTTGATCATCGTAGTGAAGCCGTCCGCCCGTCGATAGAACAGTTCAGGGTCTTTGACGTAGACATCGTGCAACAAATTTTCTTTGATGATCCGTTCGTAAAACGGGGTGCTGGGCACAGGTCCATAAATCAGGAACTGAGACAGCGCAGGCTTGAGCTTCATCAACTGGTCCAGTTCTTCCGCCACCACATCCTCGGTCTGGTAATCAAAGCCGACGATCATCGAGGTCAACACCGTGATGCCGTGTTCGCGAAATTCCGTGAGGATTTCCTGGATTGGCCTGCCTTGCTGCTTGCCGTAACCCGACCGCGTACCCTCGTAGCCGATCCAGATGCCATCGATCCCCATCTCCAGGATTTCCTCCACCGTGTACTTGCTGATCGCCCTGACACTGGCGAAGACGAAAATCGACAGGGTCTTGCCGCCTTTCATCACGCAGTCGCGAAACGCCATCGCGCGCCTCTTGTTGAGCAGGAAGTCCTCGTCCAAGATGAGCAACACCAGGTTCGGATCCATCTTCAGGAAACGCTCCGCGACGGCATAGATGTCCTTGCCCTCGGGCAACAGCTTGATGTGTTTTCGCCTGAAAAAGTGCGAGGTACAGCAGAAGTCGCAGCCATTGGGGCAACCGAGCCCCGCGAAAATCTTTCCCGTTCCCGACACGGGCAGAGAAAACACCTTGAGCCGGCTCACCAGGAGAGGGTGCTTGTAGGGCATCGGGATCTCCGGTTCGCCCAGCAGCCTGCGGAAAAACGTTACCCCTTCCTCGCGGCAGATGAAGTCGGCGTAAGGCTCGAGCATATCGTCGTTCAGAACCGTCCCGTAGCCGCCTAGCACGATCTTGCTTTGAGGGGCATAACGGCGGATCAGGGCGACCATATCTTTCATCTTGTGAAGCACGGCCATCACAAAGGAGATCCCCACGTAGTCGTAACCCTTCTTGAGCTCACGGATGAACTCCCGCTTCGACGGGTACTGCAACACCACGGTGGGCGCGTCCAGGTTCTCGGCGATGTAGTCGAGGGCATAGAGGCTGTTCACCGCCCGCGGACTGAAGATCCCCTGAGCCCGTGTCACCTGGCCAAACAGCAGTTCATACCCCACCGAAGGGGCATCGCCGTACTTGGGTCCCAGGGGACGACACACGCTAGTGAGCAGAACTGTTTTACTCATGGGATGAAGCTCATTCGATACGACTTGAGCAGTATGTTCACGTGAACTCTTGGTCCTGGAAATTTCCATTTCTTGTCCTCGTTATTAGGCCTAATAGTGAGTATGCCAGACAGTATGTTACCGCGGATAAGACCACCAGCAAAATGAGTCTGATCAGCGACAGTCCTATCGCCCGCGTTGTCTGGATTTTTCGTGACACGCTCGCAATTGGGACTGAAAAGCGCATGATCATTGAATTACTCCTATGGTCTGACACCCCGTTACCCACTGGAAAGGAAGTCGTCGCGGCTCGTGGTGCTTCGTCGGTTCCAGACCCTTCCTCTCTGACGGAAATGGATTCAGGAATCAGGTGCGTGGCCCCTGTTTCTAAACCTCTACCGAAGTACCTTTGGCTCCTTAAGAGCAGCTCCAGCTCACCTGCAACGACCACATCCTTCAGGACTCAAGAAACTGTGGCCGCCGTCTGGTGCAGCCCCCGATTATGGGGTCATACGACCAGGAGTAACACTTCCCCTCGAACCACGGTGCTGTCTGTGCCATACTGCAGCGATGATGATTCGATTCCTTTCTCTCTCCGTTTTTTGTTGTCTTGGCTTTGCCTGCTCCTCTACGCCTCCAGTCGAGGAAGTCGAGCCCGATCACGGCGCTGGCACCGTCATCCGGCATTCCCCGGAACTGGATGCCATCGTTCCCGGCGACTACACGATTGAGAAGCTCGACGATGGCTTTGTGTTCATCGAGGGGCCGGTTTGGGTGAAAGACCCCGGCTATCTGCTTTTCAGTGATGTGCGCGGCGACACCCTTTACCGATGGGCACCGGGTGCCAAGTCCGAGCCCTTTTTGAAGCCCGTCTACTCGGGGCCTCCGCTCGAGAACCCCGGTGCGGTTGGACCCAACGGACTCACCATCGACGGAAGAGGTAATCTTGTCATCCTGGAGCACGGAGACCGCCGGATTACCCGGATGCCTTTGGCTGGTGGCAACCGTGAGACACTGGCGGACAGGTTCGAGGGGAAGAGATTCAACAGCCCCAATGACCTCGTTTATCACTCCTCCGGTGCCCTCTACTTCACCGACCCGCCCTATGGCTTGCAAGGCCAGGACGAGTCACCCGATAAAGAACTCGATTTCAATGGCGTCTATCGCCTCGATCCCGACGGTGAACTCGAGTTGCTAACGACGGAACTCAACCGCCCCAACGGCATCGCCTTCTCGCCGGATGAAACCACTCTCTACGTTGCCAACACAGACCGGGAGCAGCGAATGTGGATGGCCTGGGATGTCCAACCGGACGGCTCCATCGCCAACGGTCGAGTCTTTTTCGATGCCAGCGATATGGAGGAATCCGGGGGACCCGACGGCATGAAGGTGGATTCCGAAGGCAATCTCTACTGCACCGGACCCGGCGGTGTACTGATCTTCACTCCCGAAGGTCAGCATCTCGGGACGATCCAGCCAGCCGAGCAACCGTCCAATGTGGCCTGGGGGGACGCCGACGGAAAGACCCTCTATATGACAGCCCGAACTGGCCTTTACCGCATTCGGCTAAACATCCAGGGGCTGCTGCCGGTGGGTGTGAGGTAGATCCCCCCGAACGGAGACCTTCAGG
>JAZFTY010000445.1:0-2472 GCA_036446935.1 Acidobacteriota bacterium
CCCGGATCACAGCCTGAAAGCTGAGCTCTTTGAACTATTGGGAGGCCAGAAGCATTTACCCGTTTCCCTGACCGAGAGTTTTGCCATGCTCCCAGCGGCTTCGGTGTGCGGTTTTTACTTCTCCCATCCGGAGTCTCGCTACTTTGGAGTGGGGCAAATCGACCGGGACCAGGTCAAGGATTATGCCCGCAGGAGAGGAATCGACGTGGATAAAGCTGAAGAGGGGTTGTCGCCGATTCTGGGTTATAAGTAGGATCGCCTGACCGCCTGACCTCCTGACCACAGATTGCCTGATGTGGAAGATGGGGAAGCCCGTGGGTTAAAGAGGGTGTCACAAAACACCACTTGATTTGATTATGGCCTGTAGGGCGCACGGCTGTGCGCCCCTACGTAAGAAACCTGGGTCAACCGGTGGCTGACCCCTACAAAGATCATTCCGCGCGAAGCGCGGTTAGCCCGAAGGCGCGGGTTCGGTTTTTTCCAGTTCTTCGACGATGCTTTCCCACTTACCGGTGGTCTTAAGCATCAGATCCACCACTTCGCGAACGGCTCCGCTACCGCCCTTCTCGCGGGTGACGAAGTGAACAGCACTCTTTACGGATTCCACGGCGTTGCCAGGCGCGGCAGAAAATCCTACCCGCTTCAGTAGAGGGAGATCGGGCAGATCATCGCCCATATAGGCGACTTCCGAGGCTTTCAGGTTTCTGTCCTTCAGAATCTTCTCAAAATCCGCTACTTTGTCTCGAGAGCCCTGGACGACGATTTTAATTCCCAACTCTCGGGCCCGAGCCGCCACTTCCTCGCTGGTGCGTCCACTGAGAAAGCCGACCTCCCAGCCCACCTTAATGGCCAGTCGAATAGCCAGGCCGTCATAAACCGAGAAGAACTTGATTTCTTCACCACCGGGAAGCATGCCAATACGCCCGTCCGTCAACACACCATCAACGTCCAATAAGATCAGGCGAATCTTTTGAAGCTTATCCACGACTTGAACCGGTAATGAGGTCATCGTCTAAAACATCTCCGTTCCCCAGAGATCGTGCACGTGGATGATCCCGATGACCTTCTCCGAGGAATCCGTGACCATCAAAGAAGTAATATGTTTTTGCTCCATGAGGTGCAGCGCACCTGTCGCAAGCTCATCCTCATTAATGGTCAAGGGATTCTTGGTCATACACTGGCTGGCGGTCCGGGAGAGCACCTTTTCGCGCTCATCTTGAAGCAATCTTCTCAAGTCCCCATCCGAAATCACTCCAACCAGGCGATCATCGTCCTGGACAACACTGGTGATGCCCAGACCCTTTTTCGACATCTCGTAAATCACGGCATCCATTCCCGCCTCCCCGCTCACCTTGGGAATTTTCTCTCCGCGATGCATCAGTTCCCCCACCTTGGCCAGCTTCTTGCCCAGTCTCCCGCCGGGGTGCAGCCGAGCAAAATCCTCCAGATGAAATCCCCTTTTCTCAGAGAGAGAAAGAGCCAATGCATCTCCCAGGGCCATGGAAGCAGTGGTGGAAGCGGTCGGTGCCAAGCCCAAGGGACAGGCTTCCCGGTCTACCCCGACATCCAGCACCAGATCCGCTCTTCTAGCCAGCGTGGAATCAGTGTTGCCCACCATGGAGATCAAGGGAATTCCCAAACGCTTGATGGTTCCCAACAACTTCACCAGCTCCTCCGTTTCGCCACTGTTGGAGAGGGCCAGGACCACATCCTGTCCGGTGAGCATCCCCACATCCCCGTGAACGGCCTCGGCCGGGTGAAGAAACACCGCTGGCGTACCGGTACTGCTGAATGTAGCGGCAATTTTCCTGCACACGATGCCCGACTTCCCCATTCCCGTGGCCACCACTCGACCCTGGCAGTTGGCCAACAATTCCACGGCACGATCGAAGGATTCTCCAAGCCGCGGGATCAGACTCGAGATGGCGTCCGCTTCAATCTGTAGGACTTTACGCGCGGTTTCCTGGCTCATCGTAGTTGTCAGTCGTCCGCTGTCTGTGGTCTGTGGTCTGTGGTCTGTGGCTTCTTCACCAGCTGGTCAATCTCCTGCAACTGGCTTAAAACGTTCTCCACCTCATCGATTTGCAAGGCATTGGCACCGTCACTCAAGGCCTTCTCGGGGCGATCATGGACTTCGATAAACAGGCCATCCGTTCCCACTGCCACTGCTGCCCTTGCCAGATGAGGGATAAACTCGGCCTGGCCGCCGCTCCACCCCCCTGCCCCACCCGGCAACTGTACGCTGTGAGTGGCGTCAAAGACGACCGGAACGCCCAAGGCTCTCATGACGGGGAGAGCCTTAAAATCCGTCACCAGGTTATTGTAGCCGAAAGAGACGCCTCGCTCGGTGAGGATAATTCCAGCGGCCCCCGCCGACTGAGCTTTTTCCACAACATGCTGGACATCCCAGGGGGCCAGAAACTGGCCTTTCTTGATATTGACGATCTTTCCGGTAGCGGCTGCGGCCTGGAT